>SYJV01000150.1 GCA_005798335.1 Planctomycetaceae bacterium
TATCAAGAGGTTCCGTCGACGCGTAGTTGGACGGATGTTGTCGTTGGTAGTGGACAATCTCTGGCGAACCACAAGTCGTTCGCTGCGTCCGCTGTGTCATTTGCGTGGGGAGCGGCCGCAGGAGGAAGTGGACTGGATGAGACGCTTGTCGGTGATATTGCGATTAGCGTGATACCCGGCATCGGTGTCTATGCGGATATTCGCGATCTGGCGATTGAGGTCTTGCGATTCCTAGGAAAAGGTTCCGATCGATTCGACTCGATTGCCTTTTCAATTGCAGCCTTGGGCGTATTCACGGAGGCTACACCGCACTTGGATCTAGTAACTGATGCGGTGCGCGGTGCGTACAGGGCGATGAGATCGATTCGCCATACCGCCACTGGAGCACAAGTCTATTTGGCGGTGCATCCATTCATCGGTGATTTTCTGGTGGAGTTCTTCAAGAAGCTCCCCTTCTACGTCGCTAACGGTTTTCCATCTGCCACAGGCTCGGGTGAGGGTACTCCCAGCCTGAGGCTTGGCTCGCTGATCGCCGAAGGCGAGCCACCCGCGGCACTCTTACGCGATTTCGCGACCTTCGTTCAAAGGCTGTCGACCGGTCCCGCTGGACATCGGTTTTCGCTCTTGATTAAGGCGATGAATGAAGGGAGTGACGCCTTCACCAGGGCGCTGGCCGATCTCCAGAGTCAATTGGGAGCTCGCAACAAAGAATTGATCGGCGCGATTCTCGATGGCATGCGCAACTCCGAAGACTTTGTGCAGTTGATCACCAAACTGGCAGATGATGCAGCAGTGACTGCCCCATTGGTTGGCAAGGAGGCAGAAGAAGTATTGCGCGAGAGCGTACTTCTATTGACTGGCTCAATACGTAAGAGCGCCGCTGCGGCCGACGCATACGCCTTCCACTTTTCCAACGGTCGTGTGAACGATATTGCCGCCATTGTCTCGTCAGCGGTGAATGGTATGTTGAGGGTTCAAGTCTCCACGGCAGATAGCACATTGTTATTGGGCAACCTGATGGAGAAAATCGGCAAAAGCCACCTACTCAGGGTCCGCAGAGCCTTCGATAACATGAGTTCATTGTATGACCAGGTAATGACATCGTCGCTCAGTACTGCCGCCAAGGAAGAAAGTGTGAACGGCATTAGGAGTTGGGTTAGCCACACGAGATCGGCAGCGATTCAGCCATTTCTGTTCGGTCGCATTTACCAAGTGGACGTCGGTGCCAATGCGAACCTGACCAAGAAACAGTGGGAGCACCCGGCCCCAATTCCATATCCGAGCGGTCGTAAATTATTTATCGATGTGTTCGGTGAACGTAACGGTCTAAATGTGGCCATTGACGCCAAAATGCTACCTGATCCGCCAGTCAGGCGCGCAAGCGAGAGTTTCGAGGCTTTTGAAAATCGCGTAGCCCGATACGAACATATCCTAGAGGAGTTCCAAGAGCAGTTCCTGCAGTACGCGGAAAATTCAAAGAAAGGTGTACCGGGTTCCACTAACCTGATTGACGTTGTGGAGTATTACGTTCCTGACGAACTGAGAAAGGAATATGTTCTTAGGGAACTGGCAGAACTCACCGGGCAGTTTGGTATTACACTTGGTGCAGATCTTAAGCCAATCTTACCTCCGTGGTTAAAGGTTGTAGTTCATGCATACTAAGTCAGCGAGTACATTGGTGAACCGAGCTCAATTCGCACTGGCTGTGGACGATCCACGTAAATTGGCAAAAGCGATTAAGCGATTGGACAAATACTTGGGGATACTCCGTGTTGTTGAGGCCGAGACCTCGAAGGACGTGAATACTCAGTTTCCAATGAAGCTAATTGCCAGAGAAATAGCCTGTCCAATATGGTTTCATGTACCGCATTTTGCGGCTGGTTATCGTCATCCTCCGCGTATAGAAATGGACTGGATCGGATATTGTAGCGAATCATGGAGCCGGTCAGTAAAAGAACTTTGGTTTAAATATCGCGAATTCGATTACAGGCTTCGACTTTCATGGCAAATTACCGAGCGATGTCGTCCGTTTTGCATCGTCCTAAACTTCGACTCGACAACGGCATCTCAAGGAAGCTCCCACAATGGTCTAACTTTAGCGATACAACAGCCGTATGGTGAACCATTTTGCAAAGCAGTATCCGGATTTGCCGATGCATATTGCTCATTTGTAAGAGACTTCTTTGAAATTCAGATCACACCCGAGATGATCCCACGTTGCGCCGATCAGCGTCTTCCATCAATTGCAGGGGGCAAGACTGATTCCTTGGGAGTGCATATAACCGAGTTTGCGAACAAAGTTATTAATTCAGATGGATTTGTCGTCAGGCTTGAAGATTATTCCGAAGTTCAAATGTTGGAACTTATGGACAGATTTGCTCGGTCAGTTAGCAATGCGATCGGTCCACCTTCGGATCTACGGTTTCGTTTTGGGCTTTTCGGACGAGACTTTCAATGCGAGCGAGCAAGAATACAAGCTAGTGGGATATGCCATTGCCAAACACGATGGGGCAAGTTCGATCCGTCGTTTGATATTTTCTCATCAACACATCCGGATGACGAGCACATCGCAGTTTATCCGCAAATGACGTTGTTACGCTATGATCCAGATAACTCGGCGCTGCCTAAGATTCTGTTGCTGGGTGTCAATATAGTAAAACGACGCGATGGATGTTACTTAGAACTGCAATCGACTCGCGGGCGCGATTGGATCGAGTTTGCTGCACACTTCCTTCAGTGCGAGGTCGAGTTCTGGGAAGGGAATCCAGCCCAGCGATGGAGTTGGTACGAACCAGCCGACCCATGGTCCGTGTCGGTCTACAATCCCGCAGACCATCCCATTTGCAGACCACACATCGACCCACCTGATTTGCGCGACCCTGTCGCCGAGAAGATACTCTTCGACACCGTCGACGCCGAACTAGAAACTTCGACAGCTTGAGTGCTGTGAACTAGATTCGAGGGTTTTGTTTCGGTTAACCCAGGAGTCTACATATGGCTGGTGTGAGTCGGGAAACGCGTGTGGAACGAGTGCGGTATTGGCAGGGGATATATAGAAGAGCATAGTCGATGTGGCTTGTCTGTTCTAGATTTTTGTAAAGAACGAGAGATCGCGTCTACTTCGTTCTATCAGTGGCGTACGAAGCTGAAGCAAGGCGCCGAACCTGCGACTCCGGCGCTCGTACCTGTGAAGCTCGTTGGCACTGCTCCAGAGCCACCGGCTCTTGGCCTGACAAATTCATCGATCGAATTGCTTGCGAAGCTGTGCCAGTTCGGCCTCCAACTTTGCCGCCCGCTGTTCCGCCGCCTCGGCGCGTTCACGTTCCTGTTCGGCGCGTTCGCGTTCCTGTTCGGCAAGTAGCTCGGCGGCGCGCCGTCCCGTTTCCAGCGCGATACGTGTTGGTTCGACTTAGTTCGGTCGCAGATACTTTTTGCCAGTGGCCGCATCGAGCAGTCGCAGCTCGTTGTTTGGTTCGATAGTGATGCGGAACCCAAGCATACTGGTTACGCCTCCGTCCGCGTCGCGATGGTCGCGCCACGTTCCGTCAGGCTGCAAGCGCTTAAGCAGCAATCGCTCGGCCATGAATTCGCCCGGTACATCTACCAAGATGTATTCCAGCACGCCGGTAAATGCATATATCTGGGGCTTGGCCGACAAATCTTGCTGTTGGTAGGAACGCTTAGAAAGCACTTCGATGGTCACCAACGGCCGGGGACCATCTTCCCCAATCACGTACGATTTCAATTCGTCCAGTTCGGCACCGCCCTCGACGATCATTTCGTCGGGCGACACATAGGCACCGCGATCGACGGGATGGTAGTGGAGGTTGAGGTTTGTCAACACGCGCATATTTGGCCGGTCCACAAAGTGGGCGACCAGCCCAGCCGAGATCGCGCTGTCCGCTTTGTTGTGCGGTACGGATTCGCCCAATTCGTCCAGTCCTTCGTCTTCGTACAGCACCGGAATGTCGGCCGCGAGGACGGAAATGGTAGGATCTCGACGCACATCGGCGCTAATGTCTATGCTCATATTTCACCTCCACGGCCACCTACCATCTTACCCACGCTTCGCTTCGCTTCAATGCCCTTGCTCGGCTGCTCGGCTGTTTGCCAGGCCAGAGTCGTGTAACACGAGCGTCCGCCAGCATCACCGCGAACACCGACGGCACCTACCGAGTCACCGCTAGCGGCTCACACACCTACACCACCAACTCCAGCACCATCCAAGCCAGCCTCATCCTCGTCGACACCAGCACCACGTTCCCCCAAAGCCGCGTCGTACCACTAAAAACCACTCTCGACCAAGTCCCCGATACGACCGAGATTTTTCTCTACAACAA
>SYJV01000151.1 GCA_005798335.1 Planctomycetaceae bacterium
GTCAGCTTCTCGATCTGCGCCGCTTGTGCGGCGGCCAACTCTCGAAGCTCCCGAATCGTTTCGTCTCTATTGTCCATACGCGAACAATAGAAAATCAACTAAATTAATGCACTATCAATTTCGTACCGTGAACGGTTACGAATCGATTAACACGACTGACTTGGGCTTGAGATCCTCGGGTACCCAATTCGATCGTTCGGGGGAAGTGGGCTGGTGGTCGCCGGTCCCTACCCTGGACTAGCTTCCTTGTTTTTGGATTAGCAGGAGCAGCGAATTGGAATTGGGACACTCCAGATTCCGCAGTAGGCTCTTCGCTAGTTTTCGCTCCAGATTCCAAATCGGGCGTTGGCGCCCACCCGCTCACGTTTGGGCCAATAATGGATGCGGAAGGTTTGGGTTTGAGGCTGGATGCGATTGACTCTCCCGAAGAATCAGGTTGGTTGTTTTGGGTAGCCGGAAAAGGTTTTTCTAGGCTGACAACGAAAGCTGATGATACATGTCTGCGAAAAAAATCTTTTTTCTAAGATTCTCCCAGCGGGGTAGTCTAATACTTCAGCGCAGGTTGGCGGAATAGTCGCCCTTCTCTCCGAGAAGGGACACGTATCGGAAACAGGGGCGAGGGGGGCTCCACGCAGCGGAGTAAAGCACATTGCGTTGGGGAGAAAGTGTTGACCATTGAATTGCCTGTTATCGAAAAATAATCATGACCTGTGACCCAATAGGTGAGGCTGATGATCTGTCTCTGGTTAGGTCGTATCAACAGAGCGGTTGTGAGCGAGCGCGGGAGATTTTGGTGGCACGGCACGTCGGAGCCGTGCGGAATTTGATTTACTCAATGGTACTCGATGCGAACATGGCCGACGACTTAACGCAGGAGACATGGTTGAAGGCTCTCAGGCATCTGCCTAGGTTCAATGGTCAGGCCGCATTTTCAACTTGGCTGTTTCGAATCGCCATGAATACAACATACACCTGTTTGGCTCGTAGTCGGCGCATACCCCAATCCCTGGAGAGCCAGCACGAGGACGAGCTTGGGACGCATATGCCACCCGATCGCGAGGCCCTAAGAGCCGAATTGGATGCCGCCATTGCTGCGTCGCTCAGTGCACTGTCGCCAAAATTGAGAGGAGCGATTGTACTGACAACTGTGCAGGGGTTGTCAACTTTGGAAGCCGCGAAGATCGAAGGCTGTTCGATTGGGACCATGTACTGGCGCATCCACACCGCGCGAAAACTGATGCAAAAGCGGTTGAGGGAGTGGCTCGAATGATAGGAGAGGTTCAGTGACCAACGATACCCGACAACGATTGGATGAACTGTTGCAGCTTTGGGGAACTCGCCATCAAGTTGACGATGCGGCCAAACTTGGACTGACAACCAGGATTGTCGCTCGAGCGCAAACCGAGAATGATCCAATCGACAGTCGTCCCGAGTGCGACCAACGCCCCGGCGATCGCTCGCGTTGGTGGAGCTTCGCAACGGCTGCCTCAGTAATCGCATTAACGATAGTCACTTTTTGGCTCACCGTTCCTTGGCTCGTTCCGCCTTCGGGTACCGCGCGGCTTCCAAGCGAACCGGCAACTGATTCCGCAGTCGCGCCGTCCCAGTTGGCCGATTGTCAATTCAGTCCTACGCAGCTCACCAAACAACGAGATTTGTTTGCGGAACTTCAGCGTCTTTTCGGATCTCAATTGAGTTGGGTGGCGCAGGCGAACGATCAGATCGAATTGGGACTCCAATCCGCCGCAGGATCTGAGCCCATCGTCCCAGCGAAGCCACATTTGGTGCGGATGGTCGTCATGCGGCGTGAAAGCTCGACCCAATCGTGGCAAGAATATTGGAAGATCGATTTTGCAGCTCTCGACGAACAAACGGTTGATTGTCGTTCCAACGCGTTGGGCCACCGACTTCAAGCTTGGGTATTTGCATTGCCCGATGGCAAAGTCAATTGCGATGCCCATTTGCAGTTGAGCGACGACGGTTGTGAGATCTCGTTAAGCTCCCTGCAGTCACAAGGCACGGTCGCCCACGTGACTACCGCCCAACACGGCAACGCTGAGTATCGCGTGTATCAGACGATCCATTCATTGACCGGAGCGCCAGGATGATGGTTTGCCAAATGGTCCCTCGGTTGACAGCGACGAGGTCGCGATGCGTAACTCCAAGCTCAACATCGATTTGGGCGTCGATCGTCGTAGTATGCCTCGGCTCGTGGTCGTGGGGCATGGGACCAGCGGAGAAGGTTGAGCTGGTACCCTTGATGCTACCTAGGACCCTATTTGCAGACTCAGTGTGTGCCGTATCGATCCGTTTGCGATCCCAAGAATACCGCGCGGGCAAACTGGTATGGCAACTGGCGGGTGGATCGCGCACGCTCTTTAGCGGAGAAGTTGCTGCGACCATCGAGGCAAATTCAGAATCGATAGTCCCCATCCGTATACCCATTCCCCCAGTTCGCGACGGCGTTGGGTTGGAAACTCGCCTCCAATTGCAATACTCATCCGCAACAGGACATTCGCAATCGTTCCAGCAATCTTTGTGGATACTTTCGCGCAATCCATTCATTGGGAAATCGCAGTGGTTGGAAAAGTTAAACATAACCTTGTTCGATCCCCAAGGACGCACGCGAGCGTCATTTGAGTCGGCGGGCATTCCGTTCCGGCAAGTTCGAGAAGTGGCCGCTCTGAAGAACGTCGAATCGGGAATAGTGGTCGTTGGCGAGGGCGTTTCACTGAATGTGTATGCGAGTCTTTGGGATGCTTTGACAACTCTGGCGGAGCGCGGACTTCAGGCAATTTGTTTCGCACCCAGCGAAGGTAGAGTCGATTTGCCAGGAACGCGCAGCTCAGTAGGGCGCAAGCCGTCGAGTATCGCGCTTCGACATTCGGATGTCATTCTCGAGTTTGACAAGAGACTGGATTGGCGCGCTTGGTCGAAAGATGCGCGGCTGAGTGTCGGTGGACTGGACATCGATACGAGTCGTGGGCAAGTCGTCGGCGAATTCGTACTCAACGACTCCAGTTGGCCTTGGATAGAGGTCCGTTACAGTCAAGAGTCCGGTGGCGTTATTTCAAACGAGCCCAAAACGCAGGACACATATGGCGCGGCAATTTCCAGCGCGGGTCGGTTGATAGTGTGTGGATTCGGCGTCGTCGAGTTTTGGGATTCCAATCCCAGTTCAAGGTATTTCTTAACAAGCCTATTCGAAGCCTTGGATTGAAAGCCAAGGTGCAAGGAGTTGAACATGATTTTAAAGATGCTTGGGGCAAATCGCTGCGCGCGATGGCTGGCGATCGTCATAGTCTTGGTCTGCACCACGATGTCGACCTCCGCCCAGGATACACCGGTATACCCAACGGCGATTCTTCCCTTTCAGGAACGCGGCAAGGATGTCAGTGAATTAGGTTCAAAAGTCACGGATATTTTGTTCGCACTCTTGGTGGCCGAGCCCAAGTTGGTCTTGGTGGAGCGTGAATATTTGAACAAGGTTCTCGACGAACAAGAGCTGAACTTGTCCGGTGTTGTCAATCCCTCCGCAACCGCTCGCGTGGGACAATTGACTGGTGCCAAAATACTGGTAACCGGATCAGTCCTACAGTCCGAAGATTCGCTCTATTTAATTGCCAAGGTTATTGGCTCGGAAACAGGCCGAGTCTTGGGAGCTTCGGTCAAGGGGACAGTTCGCGACTCTCTTGATGCTCTCGTGCGAGAATTGGCGAAGAAACTGGGCGATGTAATCGAAGCACGCGCTAGCGAATTGGTGGCCAAGCCAACCAACCGAGCCGATCGTCTGTCCAAACTCAGAGAGGCGATTGGCAAGAGCCAACTGCCATCCATCGAGATCAAGGTTGCCGAGCGGCATATCGGCCAGTCGACGGTCGATCCGGCTGCTGCAACGGAACTCGAGTTTCTGTTCACTGAACTAGGTGGAGCTGTGATTGAGAGCCCGGCGGCGATTCCATCCGTAGAGGTTGTCATCCAAGGCGAAGGCTTCAGCGAGTTCGCTGCGAGGCACGGCAATTTGGTTTCGGTCAAGGCTCGATTGGAGCTCAAGGCAGTCGAGCGATCCAGCGGTCGCATCCTCTTCGCCGATCGTCAGGTAGCCGTGGCTGTCGATCTGAGTGAGCAAATCGCGGGCAAGGCCGCGCTACAGGAAGCCGCTTCTCAAATGGCCATGCGTCTCATTCCAGCTTTGGCCAATGTCACCAAGGAAAAGAAGTGATGATTGCTGTCTGCTTTAATCGCAAGCTAGTGCTTTGCCTTGCCACAGTCCTCATCTCCGAAATCGGCGGCTCGGCTCTTGGCATTAAGCGTGGAGCTATCGCTGTAGGCCAAGAACCATCGCGCCAATCTGCTGCCAGTGGTATCTCGACTAACGGAAAACCGGCCACGAGAGACGCGACAGAAAAGTATGGAGTTCCCAATCCAGCCGCCGGTACGGGAGCATCCAGCAGGTGGGCAATAGTGGCTCTGGATCAAAATTCCAAGAGCTTGGCTGATCTCTTGACGGCTGAGATCTCCGCATGGTCGAGCGTGGAACTTGTCGAGCGAGAGGATATCGATCGCGTGCTGACCGAGTTGAAACTCAATGCGTCGGGATTGGTCGAAGAAGATTCGATGGTTCAATTTGGTCGGCTGGCCAAGGCGGATGCCTTGGCTATGTTGAGCTGGGAAATGCCCGCTACGTCCGCTAATGTCCCGCCCGCGATCTCGAACTCGCAGAGTGTTGTGGGCTTGGCGCCGAGAGCCATTGGGCCGAGGTTGCGTTTGGTGGAAACCGCCTCCGCCGTTCGGTTGCTGGATGTTGTCTTGCCAGCCGGGAGTCTATCTTCAAGCCTCAAGAGCCTGGGCGATGAATTGCTAATGGCCCGGGCGAAGGTCTTGGTCCCGGCGTCGGATCGACTTTTGGTGGGAATCTTGATGATAAAAAGCGAGGAGCCGGGTGAATATCTGACGACGTTTTGTCGAGCCTTGACGACTCTGGTAGAGAGCGAATTGCATCGACAGCCCAAAGTGCTGATGCTCGAACGCAATCAATTGCAGAGGCTGACCGACGAAAGTGCTTTGACAGGAGCCGAACTCTCATTGAAACACTCGATGCGCTTATTGGAGGTAGGTATACGGCGAACGAATGATGGGCGAGGGTTGGTCGCCATCTGTCGCTTGAACTCACCCGGCACTACCCAATCATCCAGCTTTCAAGTCACAACGAAGACGTTGGAAGTAGTTGACGCGCGCTCCTCGATTGTGGACGCGGTGATACGTCATCTCGGCAGCCAACCACCCTCTGGTCCTGCGGTAGATCTCGAACCAGAAGCACTCGAATTTGATCGCAGGCGCGCCCTTTTCGAAGCTGCCTATCGATCCGAAGAAGCGGTCGAGATGGCAGAAGCAGCTTTGGCACTGGCTCCCACTCGCGACCGTCTGCAACGCGTCTTGCTGGCATACCAACTTTGGCTACGCGTCAACAACAATGGCCGATCAATCTCTCAAGCGTTGGCCATCGCGATTCAGTATCGACAGTGTCGATTGAGCTGGCTGGACAGGTCACGAAAAGGAGACTTGATACGGGCTATCGAGTCGGGCTCCGCGTTTGATCCCGTGGTGAGTTTCTATATAGACGGACGAGTACCAAGCGAGCTTTTGGAGCAGCGCGAGGTCGCCGATCGATTGGCGATCAGTTTATGGGAACGGCTGCTCGCTGAGGCTGGCACAGACAAGCAGCGGTATGGCTTACTTTTGGATAGATTGGTGTATGCGCCCTACTACGCAGCATCGGGAGAGGAATTCGTCAAGCTGTTGCCGGAATTATTGGAGGAGATCGAGCAAGCCATGCGCGGCACCGGAATCGAGGCTGACTTGAAAGACGCCGACTATTGCAAATACATCGGTTATCTCTTCCAAGCTGTGGCCGTGGCAGTTCAGCAAGCCGACGATTCGGGCAGGAATAGCTGGACACGACCATGGAAGGAGGACTCACTAGCGGGACTGGAAAGTGTGTTTGTCAATCGCAACGATTCGGCCGCGAAGGTCGCGCAGTTGATTGTGCGCATCGGTAAACATTCGCCCGTTGGAGAAACCAAGCCGTCCGGTGTCCAGGCCGCCCGCGACCTCTGGAAACTCGTGGAGAACTGGCCGCCAATTCGTAGCAAAGACATGCGTCCCTTTCGCGATCTCAAAGACTTCGCCATGTACCGCCTCGATGGTGCTACTTGGAGTCGTATCCTGGACGATCTGTTGACCCGGGCCGAGCAAACGAAAGATCCGACCGAATTGCTGGCCAGCCAGATGCCAATCATGCTGAAATCAGTTGCGCGAACGCAAGAGATTATGGAGCGGAATCGTCGTTTGCTGGCCATATTGAAACTCGATCATCCGGCCACTAAATCCGACTCAGCCAAATCGTGGGCCAGGCAATTGGAAGTGTTGACCAACCATGCCGCAAACGCCAAAAATCGGCCTCAAACAACCCCTGAGTCGAAACCTGTTCCCTTGCCACCAAACTACTTGCCCATGTACCCCGGGCCTTTGTCGTTGGAAAATGCACCCGGCTTATGGCAACGCTACACAGCGGTGCCACTGTTCCTATCGCGTGACACTCCCGAGTTTCGACGTGGAGCCAAGGATGTATTTCTCGATCGCAACACTAGTTACTTTCAATTGTTCAATTTGTATGTCGATAGGCGAACGGACGCACGTCAGCGCGGAGGTGAACTGATCCTGTTGGTGGCTCGCCCCAACGGCAAACGAGGTCTAGAGCGATACGACATTGCCACTCGCACCAAACGACGCATCAGCCCGGATCTGCCTGGTCCAATAGAAACTATTCCCTCTTTATACTATGGCAATCCACCGATTGCCTTTTCACCCTCTGCGATCTTTGTGACGACGGGCGCTCCTGGATTTCAAATCGTCGAAAATGATACTGTGGTCAGCATAACTCAAGCCGACGGCGCACCATCCGACGCAGTCCATCAATTGGCATGGTTTAAGGACCGTTTGTACGTCGCCTTCGACGACGCTTTCGCAAGCTTTGATCCAAAGGCGCGAAAGTTCGAAATTTTGGCTACTTCGGTATCTGTTGCACCTCGCAATCCGATCGATGGGCGAGGCGGGTTTTTGTTTTGGGAGTTGATCGCAGACGAAGCACACCAGTGCCTGTGGATTTCTCTGGTTGACAAAGCATCCCATCAAGAGCGATTTGGTTGGTGGCAATTCAAACCACAGTCGAAAGAGTTTACGTTAGTCAAACACGAAAAATCACGCAGGCAAATTACTTCGAGTTGGACCAGTGAAGGACTGTTGCTCAAAATGCCGACGCAACCGAATTGGGCAATGTTAAACCATGCCCAGGCAAATTTTTCATGGATGAATGAGTACGCCGCGTGGGAACCTCAGTCGCGCCGTTTGGGATACTCACCACGCTTCGTCATGTTGGGCGACCACATAATCACGGGAAACGGCGAGATACTTTCGCAGGATGGTAAAACTCACCAAGCAAATACTGAAGTTAGCTGGCCTTGGCTAGACGCGGTCGCGGAAGGCTTAATTACGTTCTATGACCAAAATCGAAGCGTGCTGTGGTACGTACAACCCAAAGCTACCGCTCCCCCGGAAGCTGAGCGCGCGTCGATGCTGCAATTCGCGTCTGAAGCGGACGTCATAAGCGTCCAGCGTAACCATCAGCAGAATCTTGCCGAGCTGATGCAGTTGAGAAAAACGATGAAAGCGGGTGGAGCCGAAGGTGCGAAGGCTGCTCAAGCGATCATCGATAGACTATTCCCATTTCCACCAGGATATCCCGAGATTGGCGGCGTGGAAATGAACGATTTTAGTCACTATTTGTCCGAGGCTG
Organism: Planctomycetaceae bacterium; assembly: GCA_005798335.1. Lineage (GTDB taxonomy): Bacteria > Planctomycetota > Planctomycetia > Pirellulales > Pirellulaceae > Aureliella. The sequence goes on from SYJV01000151.1 coordinate 7,856, forward strand.
CTCAAAGTCTCCCTACAGATTCCGCGAAGCTGGCCTTCTTGGATCGAATCGTCGACGAAGCCGAAAGAACTCGTGAGCCCCGTTTCCTAGTGTACTGGCAGAATGTAATTTTTTCGGGGATGTTGCAATTGCCTAATCCCATGCAGCTACAACTGTTTCGACGCATCGACCCGCTCCTGAAGTCTATTCCGGAGTCCGACCATGTCTTTGTCAAGGCGTTATCCTCGCGAGATTATCTGCTTAAGAATTTGGAAGCACGTGGCATTGTCCCCAGACGACAGCCGTCGCTTGAGAACGCGCCCGCAGCGTGGAGCCCTTACAAACTGCGATCCATGCCTCTTCAAATGAACTCAGAGAGCTACGCCTTGTACGCAGTGCGCTACGACCCTAGCGAATATGCGGCCGCGCGCGATGAGCAGTTGATCTTGATAGGCGCTCGCAAGTTCGGCAAACTTTCGGTCGAACGTGCATCGATCCAAGGAGGCAAGTCGCGCCAAATCGGACCTGAATTGGTCGGAGAACTACCTTCATTTCACCCGATTCCGTTCGCATCGAATGGCCAAGGGACAATGTTTGTCTCTTCCGCAACGCCCGGAATTCACATGGTCAGCGAGCGAGCAACCGAGAAAATCGATACGGCCAACGGGGCACCTGGTGGAGTCGTCCAAGCCATGGCATGGCTGGATAGCAAGCTGTACGTCACTTTCGAAAACCTGTTCACTGCGTTTGATCCAGTCGCCAGAAAGTTCAAAGTGCTGGCCAGCGCCAAAGCCGAGGAAGACGCCAATCCACTCAACGGTAATGTTGGATATTTTATCTTTCGCGTACTCGCCGATTCGGAAAACCATTGCTTGTGGTTTCATCTGCAGGACAATACGGCGGGAATGAAGAGAGCGGGACTTTGGCGCTACGATCCGTCTTCCGATAGGTTTACGCATATCTTCCGCCGAGTTCCTGAGTCCGTGCTGAGCGAAGATGCGATCTTGGTTGTGCAACTGGACGATACTACGTACGGTGAAGTGGATCGCCGGACCAATTCCATTCGAACGCATGCGACCCTACGCCCCGTGGCGAGTTCCATTTCACATTCACTCGCCGTGGGCTCTTTCATCGTGCGCTCCGGAGGGGATTTCATCCGCTACGACGGGTCCCTCTTTTCACAAGACGGAAAAGTGCATCGCTTGGACTTAGCGCAACCTTGGAATTATCTGCAACGCACACCGGTGGGAATTCTCACACATTACGATGAACAAGAACGCCGCCTCTGGTTTATCGAACGTCAATAGAGTCCGCATTAGATGGCTGGAGCGAACGCGTTTCCGTTCGGGCATTGCCCAGCGGTGCAACGACTGGCGGCTTCCAGCTTTTCGTATATTTCGTCGCTCTCCGCCCTCAACCGCCGGAACATTTCGTAACTGCACGGAGCCACCATTACCAACTGATGTTGCCCGGTTCGCAAGGACGGAAATGGGCTGGCTGAGGAACCAACGGAATTCGAACTGAGCCAGCAGAACCCCAGCGAGCGACGGGCTCGAGATGCACATTTGGCACCGCTGGCGATCGACGAGTTGCGAGATGTGATTGGAGCATGTTGTAGTGGGAACGGATGCCGAGCCAGCGACAAGGGATTCTTGCCGATGCCAGTGGCGTCGTACTTGGAGTTGCTAGACTGGACCGCACGATCCATTCGGGGAGACAAGCGAGGCTCGACACCTGCGAGTGCACTTGCGATTTTCGAGCGTCTGGGGATAAGTGGCGAAGTTTGGTGCGAATTGGTGCGAGACTTCAGTAGCATCGCGAATTGGAGCGGACTCATTATCTTCCTGGGTTCAGCCACTTTGAACCTCGGACTGGCATGGGTGGCTGCAGTGGTATGGCCGGTAATTGTTCAGCGTAGTCAAGAATCACTACGACGAAAAGAGGAACCAGAGCATCCAATGAAAGTCGAGTGCACCTTGCGGTTTGTAATTGGCATAGCTTTTGATTTGAAGAATGGCAAGAATCACGAAAGACGGAGTAATGGAATAGTGATTTGGGCAAAGCAC
>SYJV01000152.1 GCA_005798335.1 Planctomycetaceae bacterium
AGCTGGCCTAGGCGGTCACCTAGGACGCAAGTCCGACGGCGAGCCCGGCTGGATTACCCTCTGGCGTGGCTTTGAAAAGCTCATGCTTATCGCCCGAGGTGCCGATGCTCAACGAAAAAATTGTGGGTAATACAGAGGCTATTCGGACATCGGCTGTTATGGCGGGGAGATTCGCACGCCAACGCTCGATGGGCTGGCCGAGAATGGAGTGCGACTCGCGAGGTTCTACAACTGTGCTCAATGTTGTCCGACGCGAGCGTCGCTGATGACCGGGCTCTACCCGCATCAGGCCGGCGTGGGTGATATGAACGAAGAGGGGGCGAGCAACGAGTTCTGGAAGCGAGTCGGTTCGCCCGCTTATTTGGGATTGAAAGCACAGGGCATCGTTACCTTGCCCGAAGTGCTGCGAGCGGCCGGTTATCAGACCTTCATGGCTGGCAAGTGGCATCTGGGAAAAGCGCCAGAGTGTTGGCCTCATGCCCGAGGGTTCGAACGCAGCTTTGCGTTGATCGGCGGCGCGTGCGAGCAGTTCACGGGGTATCGCTCCTGGCAGAAGCAGGGGCCGATCACGCTCTTTGTTGAAAGCGATCGTCGGCTTTCGCTCCGCGAAAGCAATTCCTTTCGCGGAGCGAAAGGCGACGAACCGACCGCTCAAAAGGTCGAGACGCTGCCGAGCAATTTCTACTCCACCGACACCTTTACCGATCACACGTTGCGTTTCATCGACGCTGCTGATCCGGCCCGACCGTGGTTCGGGTATCTGGCATTCACCGCTCCGCACTGGCCGATTCAGGCACACGAAAAGGATATCGCAAAATATGCAGACATGTATCGCGACGGTCCCGCAGAGATTCGGCAACGAAGGTTCGAGCGATTGAAGCAACTAGGGCTCGTGTCTGCGTCGGCACAACTGCCGCAACTTGACGAATCGGTCACGCCTGAAGCTCAACAAGCAAAGAAGGAAACCCGCGACAGTTGGATGCGGAACTATGCGGCCATGATTGATTGCGTCGATCAGAATCTTGCGCGCGTCGTGAGCCGACTTCGCGAGCGCGGACAGTTTGACAATACGCTGATCCTGTTCCTCAGCGACAACGGCTCGGACACGGTGCGTGGCCCGTTGTGGGGACAAGTGAGCAACACACCCTTCCGTCGATTCAAAGTTTCGGTCAACGACGGCGGCATCACCTCGCCACTCATTGCGCACTGGCCGAACGGAATTTCTTCCCAGCAGCGTGGCCGAATTATTGCCGATGTAGGTCACGTGATTGACATTCAAGCAACTTGCCTCGACGCAGCGCGAGCCCAGCAGCCAACATCGTTCCAAGGCCATAATGTGCTGCCGCTGGAGGGACAAAGCTTGCTTCCTGCCTTTCGAGGCACGGGAACAATTTCTTCTGATCGCGTCCTCTGCTGGGAGCGCATGGGGAACGAAGCCGTTCGGCAAGGCCAATGGAAACTGGTCCGCAGCTATGGTGCGGTAAACGAAGAAGGCAACATCACTTCCACCGGCCCTCGCACCGGCGAATGGGAACTGTACGATACAATGGCCGATCCGGGCGAGACGAAAAATATTGCAGCTCAACATCCGGAACGCATGAAGTCGATGACTCATCTTTTCGAGAAATGGGCTGCTCGGATTGGAGTTGTACCGCGTGAAGAGATCGTCCAACTAATGGCGGAGAAGCAATGAATCGAAGCCCAGATTGTCGGCTTTCGCTCCGCGAAAGCAAATCCTTTCGCGCGGCGAAAGGCGACAAGGTGAAGCGCCATGTGATGGTGCAATGGTTGGAAGTTACAAGGTCGCATTCAACATTGTTCCGGTAGAGCCTGTACCTCCGCGTCTGGGTTGTACTAAGATAGGGATTACTTGAATGAAACAATGATTGATGAGCAAAACTGCGGCAAATCCGATGAATATCCTTCCACCCAAGAACTTTTCTTACCGTGGGCTATGTTGGCTCGCATTGGTCTATGGGTTGACGCCAAGTTTATTAGCCATTGAAGCAGTAGATTTCAATCGCGATATCCGACCACTGCTATCCGATCGCTGCTATTTGTGCCACGGTCCCGACGAGGCAGCCCGCCAAGCTGACCTGCGTCTAGATAGTTTTGGCGAGGCCACCAAGTCAGCCATTGTGCCAGGGAATGCCATCACTAGTAAGCTCATCGCTCGAATCTCTTCCACCGATGCAGACACGGTCATGCCGCCAGGCGACAGCCACAAAGCACGGCTGACCGAACCTCAAATCGAATTGTTTCGGAAATGGATCAAGCAGGGGGCCAAATACCAACAACACTGGGCCTACACGCCTCCTCGCAAAGCTCCATTGCCAGTCGCGGACGCAACGCAATTTGCCGACAAAGCGACTGACAAAACAAACTCCGCCAAGACAAACTCCGCTATCGAAATGCGCAATCCGGTCGATGCTTTTGTTGAAGCCAAACTGCGCGCGGAAGGGCTCCATCTCGCTCCACCTGCCGACCGCTTGACGCTGCTCAGACGATTGACTCTCGATCTGACCGGCCTGCCGCCAACGCCCGAAGAAGGGCAAGCCTATTTGGACGATTTGTCCGCTGAGGCAACGCAGCGAGTCGTAACACGCTTGCTTAACTCGCCAGCCTATGGTGAGCACATGGCCCGATATTGGCTAGATGCCGCTCGCTATGCCGACAGCAACGGCTATCAATACGATCTCGTACGCCAACAATGGGCCTGGCGCGATTGGGTCATTGATGCGTTCAATCGCAATCTCCCCTTCGATCAATTCACGATTGAGCAATTAGCCGGTGATCTGCTCACCAACGCTAGCGACCAACAACGCTTGGCGACTGGTTTCAATCGCAATCATCCCATCACGATCGAGGGAGGAGTCATCGAAGAGGAATATCGCACAGAATATGTAATCGATCGCGTTGTCACGACAGGCACCGTCTGGTTGGGCGCCACCTTGATTTGCTCACGTTGCCACGATCATAAGTACGATCCGACCACACAACGCGAATTCTATCAAATCTTCGATTTCTTCAACCAGATCCCAGAGAAAGGCTTGCAAGGGTTTGCGCCTCAGGCCAATATCGCATCGCCCTTTCAAGCCGCAGGAATTGCGCAGGCGGAAACAAACGTAAGCGAACTCAACGATAAATTCCTGGCCGAATTTGATCGTTGGCAAGCGGAACAGGCCGAACCAATTAAAGAACCCACTTCGGACGATAGCAGCCTATCTTGGATCGTACCTCAAACCATTTCGCAACTCTCCACTGGCGGTGCGCAACTTTCCTGGGAAGCAGACAAGTCGATTTTTGTCCAAAGCAAACCGAAGCCCGCTGAGGCCCCCAAGCAAGATGTTTACGAATTGCTCTACGAAATTTCCGCTGGACAAGCCGTTGCGCTGATTCGCTTGGAAGCGCTCAAGGATAGTCGTTTACCTGGGGGTGGTACCAGCCTCAGCAACAATTCGAATTTTGTCCTGACTGAAATCACTGCCGAACTTGACAGCTCTGAAGCGACGGCGACCACGAAGGCCACTCCAGCAAATAGCCCTGCCACTCAAGCCAAATTCCAATCGCTAAAATTCAGCGAAGCTTCGGCGGATTACTCCCAACGCAATTACTCTGTTGCGGCGGCCATCGATGGCAAACACGACCAATCTGGCTGGGCAGTCGACGGCAATGAACATACCCTGCGAGCCAATCGCACGGCCCTGTTTGCCCTGGAGACGCTATTGGCAAAGTCCTCTGCTCCCCAGCGATTGAGAATCAAACTGCACTTTCAGAGTCCCTTCGATCAACATGCCCTTGGCAAGTTTCGCATTTCGCTGGCTGCCGACCGGAACCTATTCGTCTCCGATGATGTTCGCGCCGCTTTGGCGCTGGGACCCGAGCAACGAACACCAGAACAGCAATTGATCGTGGCTCGACATGTGGCCAGCGCGCGAGGATCTTCAGAACTAAAACAAAGATTAACAAACTTGGCCACTGCCCAATCGAACTTGAATGCTCTTCTCAAGACGATTCCACCAACGATGATCATGCAAGATCAACCGCAACGGCGCGACAGCTTCATCTTGGTTCGAGGACAATACGACAAACCGAGTGAGAAGGTTTTGGCGAACACTCCTTCGTACTTGCCACCACTGGACGATAGCCTGCCTCGCAATCGCTTGGGCTTTGCCCGCTGGCTTGTTGCTCCCTCTCATCCATTGACCGCGCGCGTGACCGTCAACCGGCTGTGGCAGCAATTCTTCGGAATCGGTTTGGTCGATACGCCGGAGGACTTTGGTCTTCAAGGCAATCCGCCGTCACACCCACAGTTGCTCGACTGGCTGGCCGTGGACTTCATAGAATCGGGATGGAATATTCATCACGTCATTCGCACGATAGTGCAATCAAAGACCTATCAGCAGTCTTCCGTCATGACGCTTGAGGCATTGAGCCGCGACCCCAACAACCGCCTATTAGCTCGCGGCCCAAGGCTGCGGTTGGATGCCGAAGCGATCCGCGATTCGGCACTTGCGGCCAGTGGTCTTCTAACTCGAACTATTGGAGGGCCAAGCGCTTATCCCTACCATCCGCCTGGATTGTGGTTAGAGGTGAACAATCGCCAGGGCCTTTCCAATCCGTATGAGCAAGACCATGGAGAAAATCTTTATCGTCGCAGCCTGTACACGTTTGGAAAGCGATCGGTTCCCGCTCCGTCCATGTCGGTCTTTGACGCACCCGAACGCGAAGTCTGTCTAGTGCGCAGATCGCGCACCAACACACCGCTGCAAGCCTTCGTACTTTTGCATGATCCGCAGTTCGTCGAGTCTGCCCGCAAGCTGGCTGAGCGAATGCTGCATCACGCCCCACAAACATTAACAGATCAATTAACTTACGGATTTATGCTGTGCGTTGGACGACCGCCGACAACGGCTGAACTAAAAGTTGCCAACGATTCGTACGCTGCAGACTTACAACACTTCACCCAACATCCAGAACTAGCCAAGAGTCTGCTCGAAGTGGGTGAGTCGCCTAGAAAACCAAATTTGCCAACACAAGAGTTAGCCGCTCTTACCAATGTCGCTCGACTATTAATGAACCTGAGTGAATTTGTTACCAAAAGCTAGACAAAGCCTCCCGCCATGAGTCAAGATGAACTATTCGAAACAAATCGACGCCACTTCTTTGGACGCAGCAGCTCTGCCGTCGGACTGGCAGCGCTGGGAAGCCTTTTAGCCCGCGATGGCTTTTCACTTGAATCAAACACACCGTCGCTGGCAACAAACAATGGTCCAGGTTACGGTCCAGGAACGGTAGGACCAACCCATTTTCCAGCTAAGGCCAAACGGGCGATCTACTTGGTTCAATCGGGCGCGCCGAGCCAATTGGATACCTTCGATTACAAACCAAGCTTGGAAAAACTCGAGGGGCAAGAGCTCCCCGATTCAATTCGTGGCGGACAGCGATTGTCCGGAATGACATCGGGACAAAAATCCTTCCCTGTAGCCAAATCGATTGCACCCTTCCGCCAATATGGTCAAAGCGGCACATGGATCAGCGACCTGCTGCCCCACCATGGCAAGATCGTTGATGATATCTGCGTCATCAAATCGATGCATACCGAGGCCATCAATCATGATCCGGGCATCACATTTTTCCAGACCGGCCATCAACAGCCCGGTCGCCCGTCATTAGGTGCGTGGATCAGCTATGGACTGGGGAGCGAGTCGCAGGATTTCCCCAGCTTTGTGGTGCTCCTGGATTTCAACACCGAACCGCGAGCTCAACCAATCTATGCGCGACTTTGGGGGAGTGGCTTCCTACCATCGAATCACCAAGGTGTGAAATTCCGCAGCAAAGGCGATCCGGTCTTGTACCTGCAAGATCCTACCGGCGGGTCTTTGACCGATAAGCGACGATTGCTCGATCGACTGACGCAACTCAACTTATTGCGGCAGTTGCAAACGGGCGATCCGGAGATTGCCACGCGAATCGCTGCTTACGAAATGTCGTATCGCATGCAGATGTCGACGCCGGAGCTGATCGACTTTTCAGATGAGCCTCAGCACACATTTGACTTATACGGCGAGGATGCTAGACGACCGGGGACACATGCCTCCAATTGTTTGCTGGCTCGGCGCTTGATTGAACGCGGCGTGCGGTTTGTTCAGGTCTACCATCGCGATTGGGACCACCACAGCTCATTCCCCGAGAAACACCCTATCATCGCTCGAGAAGTTGATCAAGGCTCAGCGGCCTTGGTGCAAGATCTCAAACAGCGAGGTTTGCTCGATGATACGTTAGTCGTTTGGGGCGGCGAGTTCGGACGATCGGTTTACAAACAGGGGAACTCCGTCGCCTTTGGCCGGGATCATCATCCTCGCTGTTTTTCCATGTGGATGGCCGGTGGTGGCGTTCGGCCTGGCATGTCCTACGGGGCGACGGATGATTGGTGCTACAACATTGCCGAGAACCCCGTCCATGTTCACGACTTGAATGCAACTATTCTGAACCAGCTAGGCTTCGACCACCAGCGATTGACTTATCGTTTTCAAGGCCGCGACTATCGCTTAACCGACATCCACGGGCAAGTCGTGCGCGGTATTTTGACATAGGTGTTGCACACACTCCAATTATCGAGATGTTGATCGTCGCACAACTCTCCGAGTCTGTAATATTATGATGGTCGCCTTTCGCTCCGCGAAAGGGATAGTCGGCTTTTGCTCCGCAAAAGCTTCCTTTTGCGGAGCAAAAGCCGACTATCCGAGATTATTTCAATCCACAACGAGTTGGGCAATTCTTTCCCACACTTTCTTGCCATTCTCTGGCCTATGCTACTAGCGATAAAAAAACGCTGGTCAAAAAGGGGTTCTATGACAAATGACACTTAATTCACGTAAGACCCTTTGAATAGAGGCCTTACGTGGCGGTAGCGGTGCGGATTGGATAATCGATCCGAGAACGCCACATAAAAACTTTTGTATTACCAGTCGGCCCAATGAACTGGAAGAGTCGTGGGTCATCTACGCACTGGTGCATGATGACTCTCGAATTGCGAACCTCGATCACTATGCACGATCAGGCCGGCTGGAGGTTGCCTGATGGCCACAGCTTCGCTTAGGGCGGCCAATGCGAGTTCCGTATCGATTGCCTGACTGGTTGCCCAGTCAACGATGCGACGTGAGCAATGATCCTCGACTGTGCACAAATCTAAGGGTATCTCTGACACGTCCCAGTAAATGACTGCATTGGGAGCCGATGCACTCAAGCCTACGCCCAATCAAAAAGTTAGACTGCCGAACCATGGCGAATATTGACATTAAACGGGCGTTGTGAGAAGATCGAAACAGGTCAACTTGAATGGAGGATATATCATGTCATCATCGTTAAACCTGTCCCTCACTGACGAACTTCGGCAGTTCGTTGATGAACATTCTGGCGACGGCACACTCTACGCCACGCCAAGCGAATTTGTTCGGGATGTACTCCGACAACGTAAATTGCAACTCGAAGCCCAAAAACTTCGCGAAGGAATCCTTGAAGGGTTCCAAGACGTCATCGAGAACCGCGTACATGAATTCAAGGGCAACTTGAAGACAATCATGAACAAGGCTCGGTCGTGACCAAGAATTCAAAGCAAGGCACCTGCAAAGTTTTCCTGACCGACCGGGCGGTGTCCGATTTATTGATGATCGAGAAATACTCGAATGAGAAATGGGACAAGGGTGTTGCTGCCAAGTACATCGCGAAGTTCGAAAAGGCTTTTAAGCTCCTTGAACTGAATCCAGGCCTACTACTTCCCAACTCGACCTTGAGCGATGACTTGCTTTTCTTTAGAGTTGAAAAGCACTTGATGGCCTGCATCAAGATAAGTTCTGCAATTGCCGTTCTCACGATCGCGCACGCGAATCGAGACCTGCCAACCGTCTTGCACGAACTCGCGCCATCTTTGAAGAACGAAGTACTGGTATTACTTGGTCGAATTAGGGACTGACTTTTCATCTGTATCAAGCGGAGCATCGTGACCGTTTGGCTGCGATTTCGAATTTCGAGGTCGAAACGCTCCTGACGTTTCTCTTTGGAGGAATTGCTGATCAGAAAAGGACGTGCTAAGCATTGGGCGATTGTCGCCCTTCGCTCCGCGAAAGGGATTGTCGGCTTTTGCTCCGCAAAAGCTTCCTTTCGCGGAGCGAAAGGCGACTATCCTAATAACCCAAGTATTACCCACAAGTCACGACTTTTCGATGTACCCCAAGCGTTGCGAGAGTTGTAATGCAATCTTGCAGACAATGGCCCCGACTTCCGGGATTTTTTTCTTGGCGAGCCGCGGAAGAGAAAAGGGGACGGGGGTGGTTTGTAGGGTGTTGAACCCGTATGTTATGGGTTTTGCACTTTGGGATCGCATGTATGCCTCGACAGAAACGTGTTGACGAAGCCGGATACATTTATCATGCACT
>SYJV01000153.1 GCA_005798335.1 Planctomycetaceae bacterium
CTGGAAGCTTATCCCACGTTCGTTGAACGGTATTGCGTTTAGAATTGAACCGCAGTGGAGCTACACGGTGAATTCCGTTAAACCATCTATCGTGCGCAGGCTTCGGGTGATTTCTGTCAAGAAACTCTTCGGTGTTTTCGATCATCGAATCGACCTCGATGAAGAGCGGATCACTATTATTCACGGTCGCAACGGCTACGGTAAGTCAGCCGTTCTGCGACTCGTAGCAGGTTTTTTTGAACGACACTATTCGATGCTACGCACCGTGCCATTTGAGTCCGTCAGTTTTGAGTTGAATGACGCAACTAATATCCACGTGGAGCAACTGTCGTCAAATCAGAACGGCAATACGACCAGACCTGGACTGCAGATCTTGTGTGGTGACCAAAAGTGGGAATGGCAGCAAAGCTCAGAATCACGGCTGGAACTGCCAAGACATTTGTTAGGGGAGCATCTTACTTGGTTGCACCGTATAGACGAAGACAATTGGTTTGACAAACAAACGGGCGAACAACTCGATACAAATGAAATAATCGACCGTTACTCAGAGTACCTTCCCATTCGACATCGCCCCGACAAGACACCGGAATGGCTTCAGCGGATTCAAGATTCTGTCCAAGTGTATCTAATTCGAGCCAATCGCCTTGAGTCACCGACCACACCCGTGGCGTCTCGCTCCGTGCGGCAGCGCCAATTTGCATCTGCGCCAGCAGTTGCAAATTACGCCAATGATTTGGCAGAACGTATCCAGTATGTGCAATCGGAATATGCGAAACTTTCTCAATCTATGGACAGGAGCTTTCCACTGCGGATCATGTCAACGAGAAATGAGAGTAGGTTCTCGTTAGAGGTTGTGAAGCAGCGACTGGCAGCACTGGATCAACAACGCAAGAAATTGAATAACGCGGGACTGCTCGAGCAAATGACCCAGGAGGGATTCGAGCAATTGCCGGAGCCGGGTGAATCGCAACTGGGTGTGCTAACCGTATACATCGACGATGTCGAGCAAAAGCTCGGGGTGTTCAGCAAACTTCGTGAACGCATCGAATTGTTCCGTGAGTTGATTAATCGCCGATTTCACTTTAAACAGGTGCGCATCGATAAAAGTCAGGGGTTAGTATTTCAAACGGACTCGGGACAGGAATTGCCACCAACCGCTTTGTCTACGGGTGAACAGCATGAAGTTGTCATCCTGTATCAACTTCTGTTTCTTACAGAGCCAGACTCGTTGGTTCTAATCGACGAACCGGAAATTTCTTTGCACGTAGCTTGGCAAGAGCAATTCATCAAGGATTTAGCGAGAATCGCCGAACTTTCCAAGGTGGATTTTCTTATCGCAACGCACTCGCCGCAGATCATCAGCAACCGTTGGGATCTGACTGTAGAACTGAAAGGACCACAGCGGTGAGGCAGTGCATTGACAGCGACGACCTCGCAGGAGAGGTGCGCATGGCGAGATCGCTCGACTCACGTGCCGTGTTGATCGTGGAAGGTGCAACGGATGCCCGCTTCTTTGAACGATTCGTCGATCATGAACGCTGCTATGTTCTCGCCGCTCACGACCGCCAAAGAGCCGTTGCGGTATTGCGTCTACTCAATTCCGTGCCACTTTGTGGCGTATTGGCGATAGTGGACGCTGACTTCGGGAGAATTACAGGAACTCTGGAAACCGATGCGAATATTATGTTTTGCGATGGCCACGACTTGGAGATCATGCTCATTCGCCCACAGGCGTTGGAGCGAGTGGTTTCCGAACATGCTTCCGAAACAAAACTCACGGCGTTCCTTGACCGCCATGGGCAGTCAACAATTCTGGCAGCGATTCTGGCAAACGCTTGCCTGCCTATAGGTGCGCTGCTGCTAGTATCCTTGCGACAGAACTTGGGACTGAAGTTATCGCGTTTTGTTGAGATAGTTCCGAAATTCGATTGCATTGGCATCTGGCCTTTTTATACCCCACATCTTTCTTGACATAAGAATGATCGAATTCCTAACCTTCAATTCCCTCGAATCATGATCGATTTGGATACTTTTCTTGAGATCCTTACATCGATTTTCTTTGCTAGCGAGGTAACGTTGGGGAATTTAGGAAAACTGGTCATTGGTCAACTTATGTCAAAAAAGATGTGGGGTATAACAAGGCATCTGGCCTATGCTCAGTGCAAGCAACCAGTCTACCCGCCGCCGGTATCAGTCCGACAACGCACAGACTTAGAATGTTTCCCGATTGTAAGGCCTATAGCGATCGGATAAACGAATCGACTTTGCGCAGTTAGTAGCACAATAGTTATTGTGCTGGGCAGTTTGCGCAAGTTGGTCGATAGTTGATTAGAACGTTTATTTGCAAGGTCGCCGTTGTGTCAGTTTTGGCGAGTTGCGGGACGATCTTCGAACACAATGCCGTTCTGGGACAATTTCTAACGATGGCAATCTTTTATTGATCGATGCCTTACTTTCCCGGACGCCGAAGTTTATGGATGGACATCAGCTTGTGGGGAGGTTATCGCTCGAAATGGCGAACCAAGCGATAAACCGCACTTGGCATTCGTCGCGGAAGACGCGCCTACGAGCGTGCTTCATCGTGGCTTGCACATTGTTAACCGTGGCTTACGCCATGTATTTGCAAGCATTGTTGACCACGCCTGTGCGTACGCCGTTGATTGTGCTTGCCGGATCGTATCAACCACCATGGGATATCAATCCGTGGGTACACGAGAACGTGGAGAATCTTCGGCGTTTGGATGGTCGCAACCTCATCGTGCATGATGTTGGAGACGTGGGCTTGATAGCGTCTGGAGTTTGGGATGGCTTCGATGCCGCGGTGCGGAGCGCCGACCGAATTCAGCACGGTCAGCCGTTGCTGTTCTACGTCAATCTCCATGGAGCGGTCGACGATTCTGGCCAACCCTGTTTGATACCACCATCAGCAGCGATCGACGATTCTCGCACTTGGATTTCGCTGAAGATGCTGCTGCAACGAATTTCGCAACAGATCTCCGGTGACCGAACGATCTGCTTGTACTTAGAGTCAGGCAGGTTGCAACCGTGGCCCGGACCGATTTGCACTTGCCGAGAATTTGCCGATGCCGTGAAGGCAACCCTTGAGGAAGTCGACCAAGCGATCAAGCGCGACGTTCAGCCGTCCGAGCCAAATTGGGTTGTTCATCTGCAGGGCGTTACTGTGTTTCTATCATCGACGGGGGAAACACCCACCAGTTCCGATGCGAGTGGAACCGGCGACGTTTTCTCGTCGTCTCTAGCTCGCGGACTATCGGGTTCGGCTGACTCCGGTCCGCATGGCAACCAAGACGGAGTTATACAGACCGATGAATTATGTGAGTTTCTAACGCAACAGCTCCGCGACTGGACGATACGTCACCGCGGTGACATCCAGTGTCCTTGTTTAGTGCAAGCTGGGAATCCGGCACTAAATCTTGCTTGGCGACTTCCCACTGCGCCTAAACTGATCAGCGAATTGGAAATTCCCGATATCGAAGCACAAAGACAAGTTACAGCGACCTGGCAGCAGCTCGTCCGTTTGCGAAAAGCGACCGTGTGGGAGAGATTTCCTGGTCATTGGTCGGACCTTGCCAATCGAAGTGTAGCGTTTGAGCAAGCGACATTTGGCGGGCTCGCCGCAAAAAAAATGGTTGCCAGACTCAAGCAGTCGATCGCCGCCGAGATTGGCTGGCTGGACCAACAATTCCAACAGGAAGTCGATGTAACCGGAGTCAATCGACTGATTGCCCAGAAGCAGGGCGCGGCCTGGAGTCGCTTGGCAAACCAACCCACGATTGCGACCGCGCAAGACATCGTGCAGGAGATCGTCAAACATGGGAGCGCCGAGCTGGCAGGCGTGCCCGTAATTCATTTACTATCCAATGACCCATCCAATGTCGTGTGGCAACACTCAGATGTACTCAGCAGATATGCCGGACTGCGTGCGAGCGTGCTGGCTGCGTCTGCCAATTGGGGCAGCATCGGTGGATCTCCATCAGAAAGCCGTTGGCATCAAGAACTCTCTAAAATCAACACAAATATCGCGGATACAATGTTAGCAGGTCAGCGAGTCGATCAGTGGATCAGTGTCTTGGATCGATACGAGGTTGGGCTTGGAAAACTTGTGACGCGAAACGAATTTTGGTCTCGGCAAATGGCACTGCGCAACGCAGTCTTGGCCGAAACTCCCATGATTGGAACTTGCTTGATTCAGAATGCACGCTGCAATCGCGACCAGTTGCTGCTGGTAACCGACCAACTTGAGGCTCTTGGAATCGCGGCTGCAAAAGTAAATCAGGTACTCCGCAACACCAGCACGGTGGATTCGACGAGCTTGGAAGACGACCTGCCAACTCTGCCAAATCTCGCAGAGATGTTAGATGGAATTAGACAACGCCTCGATCAAACATGGAGCCAGGTTGCCGGCGAGCTGCCCGGTGAGCGACCGTATGCGGGCCAATTTCTCGAACAGGTTTTGGCTTACCCATGGTTTCCCGAGGACAATTCGCAACTGGAGACGCTCGGCCAATCGCGCATTGCAGCGAGGTTACGACTGATCGAACATGATCGCACAACGGAATCTTCAAAGCTGGACGACAAGCGCGCAGATTCAGCGGAAATCAAGACCGACGCGCCAACCGCTCCGCAGTTCTTGCTCCAGTGGTCTCACAGAATGTTGATGGAAGACGACCGTCGGTTAGTTGCCAAGGAGTTGCGTGAACTAGCGCGTCAGATGGCTGACGGGCAATTGGCGGATCAGCCAAATTCGAATGACCTGACATCGCAACCAACGCAAGCAACGCTGTTCGATCGCTCGACGATCGCGCGCTTTTTGGCTGGTACCTCTGGGGCAATTGACGCGACCCACTCCATTGGACTGGAGCACGGATTTCGCAAGCAACAGAGGCTAAAAGAATTTGCTGAGCAAGTATTGGACGAATTTTGGGCGCAGCCGAACATTGGACGCCGCCCATATTTCGTTGCCGTAGCTGAACGAGCGATCAACGAAGCCATCGCGGCCTATCCGGAAACAGAGGAATCGCGACAGCAGTTTTCTGCCTTGAGACAAGTTCTTGTGCAACGCGACTTGGCTGCCGTTAAAGCGTTTGCGTTAACCGCACAGTGGTTGCCAGTCCTGCCCAACCGCGCTGGTGACGCAAATCAAGCACCCGGATCTCGCGACCAATGGATATCGGAGCTGCGAATTTTGCCAAACGCGAGCGCTTACCAAGTCCCGAACGGGCTTGCACACATCAGTCTAAAATCAGGCGAACACGAATCCAGAGCTGGTGTAGCTGTTCAAAATCCACTTCCAATCAAGACAGTAAAATTGGCCGTCGACTGGCTGCAACAAGCCTTACAGGATTCCACTCAATCGACCACGGCGGCCTTGAAGTTTCGTGGCCACGAGTATGTATTTCCTTTCAACTTGCAACCGATCACTGGAGCTGCGACGACCGCTCAGTTCTCCCGTTCGACGCAGACAACTTTGATGGTGGAGGATCGTCAACCACAATCGCGCGCCATCACGTTCATCCTTGACTGCTCTGCATCAATGTATGAAGAAGTGGCCGCCGAAGGAATCGTGCCCAAGTTGCCGAACCAACCGGCTCGCGTCAATAAACTCGATGTCGCCAAGCTGGCATTGATCGAAATGCTCCAGCGACTACAGGACCGCGATGAGCATGTAAGCGTCATACTGTATGGGCATCGAGTTGCAGAAGGGGGCGCAGGCGCGGGTAGATTGGCTCAACCACGTTATTCCGCAAAGTATCCGATCTCATCAAGTCTGATGGCATTTGAGGATGTCGAAACGGTGTTGGCCATGGGGCGGTTCGGTCCACGCGAACTGGATGCTGTTGTCGCACGCTTGACTCAAGTAGTACCATGGGGACAAACTCCACTTTATCTCGCGATTGCTCAAGCACTCTCGGCCGGTCAACCCAATCCTCTGCAAAAAAACCACGACATTGTGGTCATCTCCGATGGCAAGAACTACCAATTCAACCCGACTGAGGATAAGAAACCTGATGCCACGCAAGTTATCGAACAAGCGCGTCGCTTGAAGGCTAAGATCCATGTTGTCGGTTTCGGAGTCCCGAGTCACGAATTGATCGAAAGCCAACTACAGTTTGCCGAGTTAGCTCAGCAAAGTGGTGGCACTTCGTCGCAGCAAATTGCCGATGCTTCGATATTGCTACAGCGTTTGCTAACACTGCTCGATGTCCCTCAGTACTTGGTAGAATTCGATGACGGCACGCACCAATCCGGACTCGCCAACACGCGGACAGTGTTGCCCAACATTCGCGACGAGAATACTCCAGTTCGGCTCAAATACGAAGGCCAGGACTATGTATTTCCGATCAGCCCAGGCGACGCAGTAGTGTTACGCTCGCTATCGGATGGCGACTTACAAGTACGAACACCGGTAGGCCAGCGAACGGAGGTGGCCGACTTGCTGGACCAGCGCGGACAGGAGAGTGGATTTCGAGCCAGCATTTCCCAGCCAACGGTCGAGAATCAACACTTGATCACTCGAATTGAATTGCACTCGCAAGATGGTTTCGTGCCTCGTCGCCCTCGCACTGTGGTGATTGAAATCACGCCGTTTGACAATATTTAAGGGCGCTTCGAACCGCTGGAAACATATCTGTTCACCGACACCAATTGGATGCCAGGACGAACTGTTCCGACTGTAGAAATCGCCGCCGAGAATTGGCCCAGTCAAGCGGAAACGGTGCGATTCAACGTGTGGATTGCGCAAGAGGACATTGCTCCCACCGCTGTTCACGAGTTCGACCAGCGTTTGCGTACGATTAACAAATCCGGCAAACCACAGTTCGAGGCGGCAGAACTAGCCGGCTTGTCCGTGCAGGTTCAGAAGCTGAATAACCATATCGATGTCATGCTCGCTTGCCCGCACTCGAATATCGCCTCGCGCGACTGGATTGCCCGGCTGACGGGTGTTCAGCTAGGTTCTGTTCGTCGACGGCTAGCCGACGCTCAGAACGCTAGTTTTCACTCGTTCCAAATCCACGAGCCAGAACAGCTTCATTCGCCGCGGCTCGCTCAAGGCACAACGTATACTTCCAAGCTCGGACTCTCTCAAGAACAAAAAACGATCCTTGAGATCACAGCGGTCGCCGAGATTAAATCCCGCTCATTACACAATGTGCGTCCGATCGAATTCCAGCTTTCTTACAATACCGCAGAATTGCCGCTAACTCCCAACGTGCGATAACGATCGATAAGTGAAGTGTGAACGGCAAATGGCGAATTGCAAAGGAAAATGGTGGCACAAAGCGATGTGAATTGATTGACAATTGGCCTTAGACGATCGAAGATTTCTGTTTTCCAGGTTCTCTTTTCCTACTTGTGATCGTTTACTATTTGCAATTTGCCATTTTCTATTCAACATTCACCTTTCGCCAGGAATTATGGGCCAAGCTGCAATCAGGTCAATTACGTTGTCGCCGATGTCTAGGCTGACGATGTTGTTTGCTGCTTGTTCGCTACTGTCGTTGCTGGTGCTTGCACGAACTCTGGAACCGGCAACTGCGGGCGTGGGAACTCACACTCAGCTTGGGCTGCCGCCATGTTTTTCCGTCGCGGTGTATGGCAGCCGTTGTCCGGCCTGCGGCATGACCACAGCTTGGAGTCTCATGAGTCGTGGCAGATGGGACGAGGCGATGCAAGCAAATCTCGGCGGCAGTTTGCTTGCGATAATCGCTCTGGCGTATCTGCCGCCAACCTGCTATTTCTCGTTTCTAGGTCGGACAAGTCACCGAGGGTGGCTGTCCTTGTCTCTGGCAATTGCGTTGTCCATCGCGTTAGCATTAGCGATTGCTCAGTGGGCCGTCCGAATATGGCTGGAGTACAGCTACTAGGCGAGCGGCAGATGGGAATTTACC
>SYJV01000154.1 GCA_005798335.1 Planctomycetaceae bacterium
CACTCATCCTGTCTACCGTTGCTCAAGGCATCGCACCATGGCCGGTGTGTCTCCGTGTTACAGTTCGATTCGCTGCGAAACACTGGACGCATTTGTGGAGTCGAAAATCCTAGAAGCTCTTGCGCCTGCCGGCATTGACTTTCCCCGTCAGCGGATCGATACCCATCAAGAAGCATCTGCGAACCGTGCGATTGAGTACATGTACGATCGCAATTTCATCCGCCGAAAACACTTCAACACGAGATATCCGAGCCATGCTTCACCTCCGCCAAATTCCAAAGAAAAGGCAAAGCTTACAAGTCGGAATCAAATGTCAATCAGGGCTGTGTCCCCGTTGCTACGGGGCTGTGCTAAGTGGGCGCTCAAAGGGAAGGCGTCTTCAAAAAGGCATTACGTTCAGATCTTTGAGGCATCGACCAGCGATTGGGCGATTTCCGACTGAGTTTCTGTGGCGAAGAATTGTAATTCAAGGTCTTGAGGGTGCTTGGCTGTACGCGTCTGTTCGGCCTTTGCGAAAAGCTCGCGAGCCTCGTTGGCCTTTCCCTGGCGATGGCGAATACGGGCAAGAAAATACCAATCCGTTGCTGGTGCCGAAGTCCCCAGCTCAATGGAACGCTTGAATTCCTCCTCGGCTTCGGCGATGCGATCTTGATGGAACAAGCAAATGGCCAAGGTGTTGTGGTAGAAGGCGCGATCGGAATGAAGGGAAATTGACTGACTAACAAATAGCTCTGAATTGGCGATGTCGCGAAACTGTTTATCTTTGACCGCAGTCAGTCTCCAGGCATATTCATTCAAAATTACCGAGTCATCTGGAAAGACTTCGTGGCGCACTCGAACCGACTCTTGTTTCTCGAATTCAAACTCGAATCGCGAACCTGTTCGCTGGATCAGTAAAGCGACATGCAGGATATCGTTGTTGTATCGTATTGGATTTATGGACGCCAACTGCATTGCTCGAAGGTCGCGCAAAGACTTCATATACGACTTCATCGCTTCGGCCAAATCGCCGCGCAAAGCCAGGACGTTTCCTTGTTGGTGGATCATCCAGGCATGGGAGTGTTTGAACGACTCCTCGTCGGGAAAGTCGCGCACGGCTGCCTTGAGTTCCTCGAAAATATCCTGGAGATCTCTTTCGGCCTGGTCGACATCTTTGTGCATCAAGTTGTATCGCAACGAAGTCCGAATCGCGTCGATAAAGGCTGTGCGGATCGCAAAGACTTGCGAGAACTTTTGACGAGCTTCCCGGCTATGCTCCATGGCTTCAGCCAACAGTTTTTCCCCTTCCTCAACGCGTTTTGTATCTCGATACCAATTGGACAACATCAAAAGACTATTGATGAAATAAGGAGAGGAATCACGGGCAAAGCTAACGTTATTCACCAAGTCTCGCCTGAGTTCAAGGGCTTCGATGGCCAGCGCTTCAGCGGCCTTTTGATCCTGCGCCCACAGTTCACTGGCATAATTCGACAATGCGAGGGACAGATTATCTTTAACGGCGGAATCCCTTGGATAGGCCGACTGGCACCGACGCAGAACTTCGATGCCACGATCGCGGGCAGCAGCCGCTTCGTCGCGTTTGCGATTGCTGGTCAATATCACGGCGAAGTTGATGTATGCGGCACCCAGCGCGACGTGGTCCGATGAATTCGTCTTCGGTAGATTGAGAACGACTTCCGATATCTGGACGCTGTCGTTCAAAGTCGCTTCCGCCTTGTCGTTTTGGCCCAGGCGCAGATATGCAATGCCTTGCCGCCAAATAATATCGCGGTGAAGCCGACGGTACCGAATGTTACTACTGTCGATTTTGAGCAAGTCGGACGCGATCTTACCGGCGTCGCGAATGGCCGCTTCACCGTCAACGAATGAGCCGTGTTCCAGCAGCATCCAAGCGAATGAACTGACGGCGCTGGCGGTCTCATACATGGCGGTCGGGTCGTCCCGTTTTTCGGCCAGCAAATCTTTGAGGAAACGAGTGGCACGTTCGAGCGCCGTGCGCCCGCGGGCACTCATGTTCGGTTGTCGGACCAGTTCGCTCCCCAGTCGTATCAGTTCTTGAATCGGCGCTTGGGCTTTACGAAACCGGCTTTCGGAAGCCGCCAGATGGCGTTCGGCGTTCTTTCGTTCACGCTCGGCTTCTTGCGATTTCGCTTCCGCGTCCGCCCGAGCTTGGCGAGCGGCGTCGCGCTCGATCTGATAATTAAGGGCATTTTGTTGAGCGATCTCTCGCTGCCGATCGGTTTCACGCCATTGCAACCAAACGGCCACAAACCCAGTTACCAACACAGTCGCTAGCGCCATCACGAGGGCAGCCGGCAAAGGATGGCGTTTGCACCACCGACCGGTCCGCTCGATGGCGCTGGCCGGCCGCGCCACGATCGAATCCCCATTGAGAAACTTGGTCAAGTCATCCGCTAGAACACGAGCGCTAATGTACCTTCGTCCAGGTTCCTTTTGCAAACACTTCAAACAGATCGTTTCCAAGTCGCGAGGGACCTTGGAGTTGATGGCTCGCGGTCGGTCGGGCTCCTTGGTGCGCAGCAATTCGAGCGTTTCCATCACGCTGGCGGCTTTGAACGGCGGTTGACCGGTCAGCAGTTCATAAAGAATCGCACCGAGGGCGTAAACGTCGACCGCCGCACTGGATGCATCAGCCTTGCCGACCGCTTGCTCGGGTGCCATGTAGGAAGGCGTACCTACGAGTACCCCCGATAGTGTTTGTTGCGTGTCTTCGTCCAGCCGCTTAGCCAGTCCAAAGTCGCTGATGCGCGGCAGGTCGTCGGAACCGATCAATATGTTGGACGGCTTCAAGTCGCGGTGAACGATTTGTCGCTGGTGCGCGAAATGCGCTGCGCGACACACTTGTTCCATCAGCCGAGCCGACTCGTCGAAGGAATAAGTTCGCTTTCGAATCTGTTCGGCCAGCGTTCCACCTTCGACTAACTCGAACACTAAGTAAGGTCGACCTTCGTGTTCGCCGGCATCGAAGACTTGCACGAGATTGGGGTGATGCAAACGAGCCGCCGCGCGAGCTTCGCCCATCAATCGTCGCCGATGTTCGCTCTGGAGTTGACCCGAAGGATGAATCATCTTAAGCGCGACTTGCCTCAGCAGGCGCAAGTCGGTGGCGAGATACACCACTCCCATTCCACCTCGTCCCAATTCGTCCGTGATGAAGTAACCGGGAATAAGCGGATACTCGCTGTCAATCCCCTCTTTCGAAAGATCTTTCAACCAATCCGGTTTGAGCTGCGGAAAGCGGCTGGCCAGTTTTTCCGAACTGGATTCGGGTTGGTAGTGAATCTCTAACTGGACCAGTTCGGGAAGCAACTTGGTGTGGATTGCCGGATCGGCCTTCGCCATATACTCTTCGATGCGAGGTGCTTCTCCGGCCGCATAAGCGGCTTCAAATGCGTTGCAGATATCGTCGATCTGCTGCATGTGAACAGCGTTGAGCGACCGCGAGTTCATCCGGCACCTTTTTCGATTGCATGCGCTTCCCACAGCGAGCGAATCAATTTCAACCGCCGTTCGACCGTGGCAATGGCTTTGCCAATGTTGTCGGCAATCTCTTTCGACGTCAGGCCTTGCATCTTCCAGGACGCGATTTGCCTCAGTTCTTCGTCGGGCAACAAGTTGAACAGTTGTTGGATCTCTTCTTCAACTTGAGCCACGAACTCGGGCGTCGGCTCGCGATCCAGGACCATCTCCAAGCCGCGGGCACCGGCCTGAGCTTCTTCTCGATTGAGAAGCGCCGACTCGCCCACCAACTTGCCGCCGCCACGCTTCTGGCGAAACTCATCGCGAATCGCGTGACTGGCTTTGCGGACCGTGATCGCGACCAATAATTTCCACAGGCTTTCGCGATCGGCCAGCTCCAAGAATTTTCCCGCGTTCATGCCAGTGCAAAGGCTGTTCAGGGCACTCAGGGCCACGTCTTCGCCATCGGTTGGCACGCGACGAACGGCCTGCAAGCGTTTGCCGGCAATGGCCGCCAAGCGAGCGAAATAGCGATCCCACAACCGCTGGGCCGCAGTCTCGTCACCTCGTTTGAGATCGACAATCCACTGAGTAACACTGTCGTCGTTAGGCATCGGCACACATAGGAAAGCGAAAAAGATCGCAATAGCAAAATAGCTACTGAGGCCGTATAGGCAAGTGTACTAGTATCGCAGAATAGAATCAACTCGGACACAACTCTAAACTCTCAACAACTCTCACGGCGCCGGCCTACCTAACTAAGACCCCTTCGAGCTTGCTCGTTGGTGAATCAGCTTCGTCAGCTAACCCGTCAATCACCCCAATTCTCACCGCGCCGGCCTACCTAAGACTCTTTCGAGCTTGCTCGTTGGTGAATCAGCCTCGTCAGCTAACCCGTCAATCACCCAACTCTCACCGCGCCGGCCTACCCAAGACCCCTTCGAGCTTGCTCGTTGGTGAATCAGCTTCGTCAGCTAAACCAGCTATCTCCGACATCCCG
>SYJV01000155.1 GCA_005798335.1 Planctomycetaceae bacterium
GGCTCCCGCCGAGCCAGTTTGGCTTTTTTGGGAGACAAAACCAATGGGAATTGGCTCGGCGGGAGCCTCGCCCTCCCGGCGCCGGTGACCAAGTTGTGATCGACGCCGTATTGTGTTGTCGGTGAAGTAGCGCGAGGCAATACATACCCTGCGTTTTTAGGGAGTGCGCTCCTATTTCGATGCTTTGGAAACCACTTGAAAATTAGGCGATATAGGTGATCTAGGTGACAGGCCGAGAACTTGGACTATACTACGCCTATGCCTATCGCAGCCGTATTCACTTCCGCGACCCACCGCCGAGGTTGGTTAATGCCCAAAATACTGTGCTTAATCGGATTGGTCGTTGCCATCCTTGTCTTTCTAATCTTCTTCCTGGACATGCTATTTGGTCTAATAGGCATGGACTCGCTGGCCCCGTTTAAGCTGGTCAGCATAGTCATGGATATCCTCTTTATCCTGTGTGCCGCGGGATTAGGATATATTGCATGGAATTCCTATAAGGAACAGAAATAGTTCATCTCGCCAATGTAAGGGATTTTCATTTGGCACAGCAGCGATACCGTGCTAGGCGTGCAATGCTTGGCCAGCTCAACTGCATCATTGTTGAGCCTTCAGAAGACACGCAGATCTGCGGGATAGCTTTTATTTGCCACGGATTTGGGGCGCCGGGCGAGGACCTGGCCGGTTTGGCAAGTGACCTGTTGCAGAATCGCCAGACTGAAACGCCAATACGCATCGTTTTTCCAGCAGCACCAATCGATCTTGAAGAGTCTGGAATTCCTGGTGGGCGAGCCTGGTGGCACATCAGCATTCAGCAGCTACTAGAGTCGATGGAAGAAGGGCGATACGAACTGATTCGGGAACAAGTTCCCGAAGGGATCGAGTCGGCTCGAGAACTGCTCGTCGAAACAATCCAAGAGGGATTGCAATCGAGCGGGCTTGGTTACGATCAAGTTCTCGTTGGCGGATTCTCCCAGGGAGCCATGTTAACCATGGAAGTTGCCTGCCTGGGATTGAAACAGCCACCGCGAGCGATTGCGCTGCTATCAGGCGCCTTGATTCGCGAGCGTCAATGGAAACCTCAGGTCAACAAACTGCAACACACAAAGATTTTTCAAAGCCACGGGCAGTGGGACCAAATTCTGCCGCTGCAAACGGGCAAATGGCTGCGCGACTTATTGATCGATGGTGGTTGCCAAGTCGATTTCTTGGAGTTTCAAGGACCCCATACGATTCCATGGGAATCGATTCAGAAATTATCCGAGATGCTGGACTTCATAGCATGTCCAGCATGATTTTGAACGCTTTTATTCCTGCGCGGCAAACCTGACGTTATTGTATTTTCTTGTAAGCATCCGCCAAGGAAACATCCATGCCAACTGTCCAGCGTTTTCCGTTGGTCTCTAGTTCCAAAGTGTTCTTCTGCGAATTCAGCGAGACGACTTTTGCTTTGATGCTGCCGATCTCGATATTGTCGCCTTCGCGAACTTCGAACATCTTGCCATCCATCTTGGAACGGATCATAGCCATGGTTCCACCGCGGCCGCTGAGTAGCGCGCTGACTTCGGTCTGACTAGCCAGATCGAACTTCTGAGGTGGCGGCGGCGGAACCTTGGGATCGACTACGGTCAGCTTAATTTTTTGCTCGATCGATTTCGAAGGAATACCGCTATCGAAAACACGAACCAGCAATTCATGTTCGCCGTTGCTCTTGGGGCGCCAATCGAGCGTGCCAGTCTTGGGATCGAAATTCAGACCCTCAGGTTTTTCCGAGAGGATGTCAAACAGTACTTTCTGGGCTTTGTCGGGGTCACTCCCTTCCAGTTTCAACGTAAAACTCTTTTCTCGTTCGATTTCGACAGCAGATTTACCCGAGAATTGAGGTGGATTATTGGTAGGCGCAAAAGGATTGCGGCCGCCGATGGAAGCCAGATATTGATCGACAGATTTCGCTAGCCGCCCAGATGGTTTGTCGGACGGTTTCTGGTCAACGGCAGCATTCTTCAAAGCAATCACCTGCGAAGTGAGATTGAAGGAAACAAAGTTTGGGTCGTCTTTGTTGGGGGGCAAAAACTTCAGTGCCGAAATCGAGTGCAGATAGTCTTTGTCGTAATAAAAGCTCAATAGTCTGACGACCTCATCAATTCGACATTTCCCGGTCAGAGTAAATTGGTACTGCGAATAAGCCTTTGCAGCACCGGTACCAATGGACAGAGGTTCGGCGATCACGACGTCTTGCATGCCGACTTGCTTCGCGATGTCGACCAACCAACTCGAATACTGTTGTTTGGCATCTCCGGGACTGGTGGGCAACGATTTCGCTTGCAGTCGCGTTAGTTTGCGCGCTGCGATATCGCCTTCGAAAATGATCGTGTTCTTGTCATCAATCTTGCTGCTCGCGCTGTCGATATTCGCCTGCATCGAATCCAGTTTGGACCGCAAGCCGTTGATTCCGAATTGCAACCCGAACAGACCAGCAACGACGCCGATCGTTGCAGCCAAGTATCGTTCACGTGTTGTCATCGCCATGGGCTATACCACAAACTTATTGAAATGTGACTCGTGAGAATCACTTGGATAACGGAGCCTGAGCTGGAGTTGGATTTTGATTGGCTGCGGTTACTGGCGCAGCTTTCACAGTATCTGTCATTTGAGTTGGCTGTTTCTGAGGAGTATCCGATTTGCCATCAGTTGCGATCGCCGGCTTGGCCTCTATGGCAGACTTCTCAGCAGCAGACTTCACGGGTGCCGCAGGTTTCACGGACGAAGCATTTTTCGCATTCGCCATCGGATCCCAGCCGACGTTGCGAAACGTCAGGGCGGCTTTCGATTTCCATTTATAGTTGCCCGTTTTTTCGTCCGCAGCCTCGGCTTGCCCTTGCAAATCTAAATTACGATTGGCGTCGTCGAATTGGTCTTTGAGTTGTTTTACCGTTTCGGTCGAATCTGCCAGAATATCGACCGTCAGTTTTCCAACCTGCTTCTTCTCTTTGCCTTCGGTGGCGACTGAATAATTCGGACTGCGCATCAGTAGTTTGTCGGAGTCGGGAATATGTTGAGCGACATATTCGAGCTGGTCTAATAAATTGACTGATCCGCCCAGAAACGACTCAACATCTTTATAGTCGGCGATTCTCTTTGTAGCAGTGGTGACTTGGGCATCCAAGCTTTTGCTGGTTTCAGTTAAATCTGCCAATTCCTCTGCCATGCTTTGAGTCATGCTGGTATACCAAGTAAATCCTGCCAGCGCTACTAAAGCCACACTGGCGGCAATCATCAAGTTTCGCGAGGTATTCTTTTTCTTGGGAGGCCGGCGTTTTGGGTTCTTTAGATCGATCGTGGTTTGTTTATCTGGAGATGGATCGTATATCACCGCAGCAATCGCAGCCAACCGACCAGCGGTTCGATGCGCGAACTCAACCTTATTCTCCACGGACGCGGGCAGCAGCGTCGCCGGATCGAACAGTCTTACTTCGGACTTGGTGACCTCGGCGACCTGAATCTCGACTTTTTGTGCTAAGTCAGCCGAACCGATCAGCAATGTCTTGGCGATCGACAGACCGCTAAGATTGCTCGCCGCGGCCAATAGACTTCTTCGTAATTCGCCGACGACAGCCGTTGATAGTTGATCGTGGTCATGCGGTAGACGAGTACCGCGAATCTGTACAATTCGACCATCTCGCAATAACAACAAATCTCCCTGACCCTCTGCCAAACAAACTGCCAACGAGAGTCCCTCTGTCCCAAGCCCGCCGACGGCCTTTGCATAGCGAGCGAGTTCGATCGGACGCGGAAGCACGCGGCTCAGTCGCAGATCTGCTCCGGTGCAGGCGGTTTCAATCTCCGTCATCACACCCGGAGCGATGGTAAACGCCAACGCACTCAGCGACTCCTGCCCAGGTGAATCTGGAAGCAGGACGAAATCCATCGCCCAGTTGTCGCCCATATTGGCCATCTGACGCTGCGCCTGAAACCGAACAATGTCAGGCAATTCGTCCGCATCTGCTCGCGGAATCAGCAGCGTTCTTACTTCCAGCAACTCGCGAGGTACAATCACCGTTGCGTCACACTTGCCGACGCCGAGCTGTTGAACCGCTTCTTGCAGTTGTTGAGCCAAGGCAGCATCGGGCGACGCAACCGCGCGATGTACTACTCGATCCAAACTGACATTATTTCCACGGCGATGACCGACAGCGACCAACAGGCCATCGCGTTGCCAATCAATAATCACACTCTTTGACACGGAATAAGGTTCCTAAATCTGGAAGCTTGACTTTCTCGCCACTCACCCATCTTAATCGCAATTTCCCCACAGTTCTTCATCCGTGACCCAACATTCCACCGCGACGTTCAACCTTCAAACGCTCGACTTAACGTGAAATGGCCGCGCCTAACACCCCGGCGTCGGGTCGTAACCCCAACGACATCTTGTCGAATCCATGATTGAGATGATCCAACTGCCGATAAAACAGAATTCGCGGTGGAGTTATCGCGCCGCTCACAATCGCCTCTACGCGCGATGAAACGGCCGAGCCTTCAAAATAACCGATGACCTGCGCCTTGTAGACATCTCCGCCACAAGTAATCAACGGCTCAAATGCACGCATCTGTTCCATCGTTACCAAACCCTCAACTGCGAGCCAAGTTTCGAAACGCCGGTTTTCAGTTTGTTGGCCATCATTGCGAGCTTGAATGATTTGGTCAGCCAATTCCTCGGTCATGCTGGGTACGCCCAGCAAAATCTGCCTGGGACACTCCATGATATTGATGCGTCCAGGAATCGTCGGGCTGTCCAACGTCGTAAGTCGATCCATCAGGATCGGAAACGCAGTGGCCATGGAAATCGGGTCTGCCGACAGCGGTGAATCGTAAGCGGGTCCAGCCTGTTGGCCTCCTGGCTGCTGCCCAGTCGGTTGGCCTCCTGTTTGTCCGCCCGACTGGCCGCCCGACTGTCCGCCGGTGGCTCCGCCCGCCTGCTGAGCCGCGGCAGTCGCGCCAAACAAATCGAGCACTTGATTGAATTTGACGGACCCTTGCACTTGAGTGAGGTCCGACGGCAGCAGATCAGAACTCCAAGCTTGATTGCGCGTCGTCGGGTTTGGGTTGGCCGCAGGCTGCTGGCTCTGCAAAGTCGAAAGTTGATTTTCTTCCTCAGCCGCCTGCTGAATTGCGGTCATCAGCAACTGAATGGCATTGCCAGAACCTGCAGGAGGTCTACCGGAAATACGATACTGAATGATGAAGCTCGCCCAGGTCTCGTCGATTCCAGCCGCAGTCAAGTCGCTGTACAACGTCGCCAAATCATCACTATTTATATTGATGCGCTCGGTACCATCGGATGCAACATTTTTTTCTTGGCTAAACAGCGTCATATAATGAGCCCAGCCCAGCGGATCGGGTTGAACCGGTTGTCCGTCGGCGGTTACCGCTGGCGGCTGCGAACCTGGAACACTGCCAGGCTGAATCCCAAGTTGAGCCTGACTGAGTTCATTGCCGTCTAGAAATCCATTGCGGTTTGCATCGTAACCAAACAACAACTGAGGCGTAATACCGCGCACCAATAGCAATTGCTCGATCGAAACTAGAGGACCATTGATCGGCCGATAGGGAGGCACCAGTTGCTGATAAAAGTCGTACTCGGCTCCATACGGACGTGGTTCGTCGTCCTCATCAATAAAATCCAAGACCGCGTCCGCAACATCTTCAGTCATTCCTGGTAATGCAAGCAACATCTGCGCGCCTAACGTGGGTGGCGCTTCTTCGGCTGCTGCACTTACGGTCGCGCCGGCGACTCCCGTACTTGCTCCAGACAGCATGGAATTTATTCCGATGCCACCTCCAGTTCCGCTTCCCGATCCACCAGAAGTCGCAAGCGTGCCCAGCGCCGCGCCACCGGAAACACCCAACGCCGACATGGCGCCTGCGGCGCTTGAAGAGAGACTATCGATCTGCGCGAGCGCATTGAGATTCAGTTTGGCGGACTCGTTTTGCAGGCCAAAACGAAAGCCAGCGTACAACCCAGTTTGATCCAGCGCCGGAGCAACGAACGTGACATTGCCGCGCTTCGCTGGATCCGAATCGCGGACAATATTGATCGCTTGAAACTTCTGCGGATTATCCCAAGTTCCGCCCATCCCTGCGAGAGTCAAACGATCGTACGCCAACAACAATCGCACGGATTGCAAGCCGGATTCCGTCATGTAACGAGCTTGCAAACGACTGCCGGAGATTTGAGCGGCTTCGTGTTGCGTCACCATCGAATCAGAAAAATTGAACGCCGCTAATCCCGCCATGATGACGAACACGGTCACTAAAACCAGCAAAAAGGCCGCGCGTTTTCGTCTCATTGGGAGTTTCTTGTGCTGTGCCATAATTGAATTCCCTACTGAACTCCCAATGATTCCATACCGGCTTGCTCTTCGGCCGCTGCGGCCGCTTCGGCTGCTTGTAATTGAGCTCCCGGAATGGCAACTACCAGATCGAAGACCTCCAACCCGTTGGCTGCTCGATCCTCCAGCGACATCAAGCTGACCGGCGTTCCCGGAACGAATTGCGATTTCTTTTCACCTGTGGCCGACTGAACCGCCAACGAGATCTGAATCAGCCATGGAAGCCCTTGAGTCGAAGAATCCCAGCTTGTCAGCCATTGGGTGCCGTCAAAGTATCCGAACTCGATCGACATGACTTCCGGAGCGATCAGATCACCAGTGCGCAACAACTGGTCCATCTGTCCCATCTCTTCGGCATATGCTGAAACTGCACGGTCTAGTTGTCGGCGCACCAAGCCCGTGGCATACGCGCCCGCCGCCGTTTTCCCTGTTAGCTCGGACAGTTTGTCGCCGACTCCCGCCGTGGTAGGTGCTTGCACGTAGTAGCAAACCGTTTTCGCGTCGCCGGGCACATCCGCTAAATTGCCCGTCAACAACGACGCTTGCTGCACGAGATATTCATCGGGGCGCGGCAACCGACTAACATCCAGCAACAGTTGGTATTGCGATCCGTACAGCCCAACCGGCAGCGCCGTAGCAGTCGTTGCCAATTCTCCAGTCGTTTCTGTGCCGGTGGTTTCAGTGCCCGTCGAAGTCGTCGAACTTGAACCGGTTCCTCCCAGACTCGACCCACCGCCTAGTGATGCTATGTTACTACTAGGTCTGGATGGACTCTCACTGGGTCCGGGTTGAATTTCACTTGGTCCGGGGGTGGGCGTTTGCATACCTCCACCCGTTCCCGCACTCCCGCCCGCACTTCCACCTCCCGCCGCACCGCCTGCGCTCGAACCCATCATTTGTTGCAGCACCGTTGCGTCATATTTTTGTTCTGTCAGCGTTGCGCGGATATCGTCAGCCATCATGCTCAACAAACTGCGCGCGAGTTGCTTGCGACGGATGTCCTCGCCGCGCGTGCGGAAGTCGCGTGAATACAATTGCATGATCGATCCGATCAACGAAATTGCCACGACCGTTAATGCGAGCGACAGCATCAGTTCCAACAATGTGAATCCACGGCGCATGGCTATCTCGCTCCTGCTTGAGTAGAGCCGGTCGACGACGATCCTGTACCACCGCTGGTGGAACCGGTTCCACTGGAATCTTCGGTTGCGGTCGTGTCCGGCGGAGTATCTAGTCCAAGGCTGGGGTCGATAATCCACTGCGTGACCATATAATCTGGACGTTCGTCGACACTCGGCTTACTAGAGTCACGCACGCCAATTTGGATTCCCAGCATGCCCTGGATCTCTGCCGGCACAATCGCAATCATGTAAACCCACGATGAATTGGGTGTCGCTAAAGTGCTGGTCGAATAATACGGTGCCCATGTTGTGGCCTGGGCAGGCAAGATCCCGGCGACCACTTGACTCATCACGCTTTCGGCCACCAACTCCGCGTGCGCAAGATTCTGGGCGCGCAGCGCGTTGCGCGCTGCCAACTGCATCGCTTGCGCCATGATTGCTGCGGACACGCCCAATACTGACAGTGCCAATACGACCTCCAGCAACGATAATCCAACCGCGCGAATCTTCTTTTCACTCCGCGCAAAACACCTGCGTCGGTGCACTGCAGCACATTGGCCGAACATCTCGGTTGCGGATGAACTCAATTCTGAACTGTTCCAAAGCGCATGCATCATTCACCCCGCGATGTGGATTATTCTGGTTGCACTTGGGTTGGCAAGTTTTGCGCGACGGTGACACGCGAACTGCCCGTCAGCCCGCGCAAGGAAATGGCTCGCAGATCGCCGCGTTTGTTGCTCAGGATGACTTCGGCAGTGCTCGAACTACCATCAGGATAAAATAGAATCACGGATGTCATCGCCGCCGCTTCGGTCAGTCCACCCGCTTGTTGACCAATCGAGAACGATCGCATGTCACTGGCAACTAAACAGCTAGCAAACGTAACATCTTGCTCTAGAGTTTTTTGGGTTCCCAAGTTTTCCATGGCCACTTGAGTCATCATGCCATTTTCGTCAACCTGGGCCAGCGTACCACCAGCCGTAACAATCGTCGCACCAGCGCTAGCCGCTTCGCCGCCGGTGATCCATGGTTGCAACGTAAAACTATTTGTATCTAGGCTGCATCGAAACATTTGAATTTGACCGGACTTCATTGCCTGCAATCGTGTCCTGTCGAATTCTAAACGCAACTTGTCGGCGGACGCGTTCAGCCGTGCGCGCTGAATGGAATCGGTAAACCTGGGCAACGTGAAGGCGCCCAGCGCCACCAAAATCATCAGCACCAACATCAATTCAATCAACGTAAAACCACCGCACCGACATACGGACGATGTCATGCGAGTTCCAGTTTTTCGATCGATTCTATGATCTGGTTGATTCATAAGTTGCCAACGAAAGCTCGCGAATGTGACTGTAAATTCTGTCGCCACACAACAAAAGCGGGTATGACTTGCGCCACGCCCGCTTTTTCGATACCACATCGTCATTCAGTGGATCGCCTGCCTGCTATATCGCAGTGTCCTCGGTGATGTCGTCCTCCGTCCCCGATTGCCGGTCGACTCCCATGCTGCGCAAATCAAAGGTATCACCACTCAGTTTGTATTCGTAGGGCTGGCCCCATGGGTCGTTCGGTATCGGTTTATCCACGAGCTGAATCCACTTGGTCGGTTCTGTCAGATTCGTCGGTTGAACGTGCAGATCTTCCAATTTCTCTGGCAGTTGTCCAACCTCAAATCGATAGTTCGAAATCATTCCCTTGAATATCCCGATCTGAGCTTTCGCCGCCCGCTTGTTGGCTCGTTCTTGCTGAGGCAGTACATTCATCGCCACGATTCCAGCGACCGCTGCCATGATGATCAGCACTAACATTATTTCCATCAGCGTAAAACCGCTTTGACGCGAAGTTCGCTGACGCAATCGTTTTTTCATTCTCCATCTCCTACACTAAATTCTTGATCTATGGTGGTTTGTTTAGTTGGACAGCGCCAATTAGGACTTGCCCGATATCAACACATCCTAATTCTACTAAGCTCCGCAACCCGCGGAAAGTTCCGAGTGATTCGTGATCCAGCAACGATTTTATTGCCAATTCCGGACGTATTGCGTACGGGTTCGCGCGTTCAATATTCGAGATCGGCGGGGGCATTGCTGGGCTGACAAAAAGTGAACCGATTGGCGCTAGCCACGGGCGTCGAAGATGTCGCTTAGGGAATCGCACTTGATGCACGAAATCAATAGGTGTTAGAACGTCTTCCATTCTTTGTTTCGAAACACATTCGGCGCCCGTGGCTAGCGCCAATCGGTTCACGTTTTTATCAGCCTCGACAAATTTGAATTTCGAACGCGCGACTCCTACAGCACAAAAAAAATTAAATGGTGGATGAACTGGACAACAGCGGTACCATCAACGCCATCACGATGAAGAATACGATCCCCGCCATGATCAGCAACATGATAGGTTCTAGCAATCGCACTAATATGTCCAATCTGCGAAACGTGGTTCGTTCCAGACTGTCGGCGATTTGCACCATGACTTTATCCAGCGTATTGGATTCTTCGGCCACAGCGATCATTTCCACAACTTGCGACGGAAAATGACCGCATGCGGCCAGCGGAGTCGCTAACTTTTCGCCCGCCGTCACGTTTTGGCTGGCCTTCTTAATCGAATCCGACAAGATCTGATTGCCCGCTGCATTGCGGCTGATATCCAACGATCGCAGAATCGGTACACCGTTATTCAACATTGTGCCGAGAACTCGGCAAAACCTCGCGACCGCAAGATTCAGAAACACCGATCCGAACATGGGCGTCTTGATCTTGATCAGATCCAAAACGTACCGGCCCCGCTCAGTACTGAAATATTGCGTCAATGCGAAAATGCCACCGACGAGAACGACCAGGGCCAGCCACCAAACTTGTTGTAGCAGAGCGCTAAATCCCAACAACGCATCGGTAGCCCAAGGGAGCCTGCCCGCATCGCGTAAACTGCCAAATAGAGGTTCGAACTTAGGTACAAAAAAGATGATCAACACCGATACCACGGCAGTTCCGACCACGGCTAAGAATCCCGGGTATGCGAGAGCACTGATAGTGCGACCCTTGAGATCCTCTTGTTGTTCGGTAAACGAAGCGATCCGTTCCAGCGCGTCCTCCAGGAATCCACCCTCGGTCCCGGCGCTGACCATATTGACGGCCATTTCATTGAACACGCGTGGATACCGAGCCATAGCCGAGGGCAATGTTTCGCCTTGCTCGACGCGCGATCTGACATCTTCCAATACAACCTTCAAGGCCGGCTTGCCAGCTTGTGAACTCATTACTGTCAGACTACGCAGCAGAGGAACTCCACTGCGCAGCAGCGCTGCGAGCTGGTTATAGGCATTGGCCATGACTTGGCCACCGACTCGTTTGGATCGATTGGCCGTAGTTCCCTTAGCAACGTTGATCTCGACCGGAAACAACGACTTGGAGTCGAGCTGTGCAAGCGCTTCGCGCTGGCTGCCCGCCGTCAATGTTCCAGTGATTTTCTGTCCTCGCCCATCGCGAGCAACGTATGCAAAGTCCGGCATGAAGGATCTTCAATCGCTTACTTGGAAACCAACCTCAAATTCGATCGCCCTTGGTGACACGTACTACTTCATCAACGCTGGTCTGGCCAGAAATAGCCTTTTGCCAGGCATCGTAGCGCAGTGTTCTCATGCCCTGCTTGAGCGCGGCGTGTTTGATCGTCCAGCTACTAACCCGATCGTGAGCCAACTGGCGCACTTCTTCCGTTGTAACCAGCAGTTCGTAGATACCAAATCGGCCAAAGTATCCAACATTTCGGCAGTGGCGGCACCCAACCGCCTTGAACAACGGTTGGCCTAGCAGGTGATCCCATGGAAAATCTGGGGGCAAATCTTCCGTTCGCGGATGATAGGGTTGCTTGCAATCCTTACACAGTCGCCGCACCAATCGTTGGGCCATTATCGCTTCAACTGTACTGGCGACTAGGAACGGTTCGATCCCCATATCCACAATACGCGTGAACGCACCCGCCGCATCGTTGGTGTGCAGGGTACTGAATACTAGGTGACCGGTCAGCGATGCCTGAATTGCGTTCTCCGCGGTTTCTGCATCGCGAATTTCGCCAACCAGAACAATGTCGGGGTCGTGACGCAAAATGCTGCGCAGTGTATTCGCGAACGTCAATCCAATCTTGGCGTGCACCTGAATCTGATTGATTCCATCCAACTGATATTCCACCGGGTCCTCGGTGGTGATGATCTTGTTCTCAGTGCTGCGAATCTCTAGCAGCGAACTGTACAGTGTGGTCGTTTTACCTGAACCGGTCGGCCCTGTAACCAAGATGATTCCGTGGGGCAGGCGAATCAGTTCGCTGTACGTGGTGTATGTCGCTTCATCCATTCCCAAATTGCGCAAGTCAAACTTCATCGCGCCTTTGTCGAGGATACGCATGACCAAGCTCTCGCCGTGGATCATGGGGATAACCGACAACCGGATATCGATCTCGCGACCATGCACCTTCAATTTGATTCGACCGTCTTGCGGCAAACGCTTCTCAGCGATATTGAGCCGCGCCATGATCTTCAAACGGCTAATGATTGCGGCTTGAAATCTATTGATTTCCGGCGGAACCGGCTGAACCAATAGAATGCCGTCGATGCGATATCGCACGACCAATCCGGCCGCTTGCGATTCAATGTGTACGTCGCTCGCTCGTGAATCGATGGCTTCCACTAAGATCTCATTGACTAAGCGTACGACCGAGGCCTCTTGCGCCATCTCGGCCATTTCGCTGCCATCGAGTTCAATCTCTTCTAGAAGCTGGACCTCTTCATCCTCGGCGCGAGCGGCCAGCAATCCTTCCACAGTCTCAGAGCCGACGCCGAGGTGTTTCTTCATCAACCTCGCAATCTCGCCCCGTTCAGCAACGACCGGGATAATGCTCAAGCCCGTGGCCGACTCGGCTTCGTCAAGTGCATAAACATCCAGCGGATCGCTGGTCGCCAGCACCAAAGAGCCGTTCTCGCGGCGCACTGGGAACAACGAGTAGCGATAAATCAGTTTCTGTGGGAACGATTTGACAAGCTCGAGATCGACGTCCACTTCACGCAAATCGACAAACTGCATCCCCAGCTCTTCGCCGAGCGCTCTCAGCGCAGGTTCCTCTTGCACCAGCCCCTGCTGAATCGCGGAGTCGATCAAGTTGGTCGAACCCTGACCGCGCAGTTTCTCTAGCTGCTGAGCATCCAGCAGCCCGCGTCGCATCAAGATTTCGCCAGCTTCGAGCATGATCATCCTTATCGTCCCCCTCGACCACTATCACCTCCGCGAGTTCCGCCACCGAAGCCACCAGGTGTGCCGCCACCTTGGGTTCCGCCGCCAAAGCCGCGGAAGCCGCCGCCGAATCCACCTGTGTTGCCTCCTCCGTCACCGCCACGAATTCCACCAAATCCTGGAAATCCGCCACCCGGCGTCCCACCACCACCCGGGAAACCGCCACCTCCGAATCCACCACCGCCACCACCGAATCGATCGCGCATCGATTGCAAGAATGCTTCCCGTGCCGCAGTTGCGGGATCTCCGCCGCTGGATGAACCGCCGCTGGACGAACTGCCAGTCGAACCCGACTGAGTCGAACCGGTTTTAGCTTTGGGACCAAGTGCTTTGCCCAATGCTGCGATAAAATTCTTGGTATTCACGTCGCCGGGCAATTTGTACGGCACAACCGTTTCCGGATCAATTTCTCCCAGTTGATCGAGCTGATTGACCATCTCGCGAATATCCTCAATGTCTCTTGGCTGCGCAAATACCAGCAGCAAATTCGCGTCTCGGTTGACCGACAATGCAATCTTGGATTCGGCTAACTGACCACTACCTCGACTGCCACCTCCACCTGGACCTCGGCCTTGTAACGCTTGAAGAAAATCGGCTGGATTGGGTTGGCGCTGGCCACCACCGCCACCGCCACCGGCTCCTTCAATTCGGTCTCCGTACAATCCCTTGATGGTTTCCATGACCGCAGTGGCATCCTGCGATTGAACGGGAATCATCGCGAACATTCCGCGAGTTTGCTGGTCGATGGGGCTTTCTACTTGATCAATTACCGACAGCAACTGCTCGCACATGTCGATGTCAGACGGGTTTCCCCGAATGATCAGCGCGTTCAAACGTGGATCGGCATGGATCATCAGATCTCCGGTGGTTAACGATTGACCGCCCGATGAGATCGTGCTGCTGCTTCCTCCGCCACCCAGTCCAAGCATACCACCGAGCAACCCGCCACCGAGTTCACCCAACATGCTGCCGCCGAGGCTACCCAAGGTCGATCCACCACCGGCAGATCCGCCTGACGTGCCCGAAGTGATTTCCACCAACAATTCTTTCGCAGCAGCCGCTTTGATATTCTTTAAATAAAAGACCGTTGGCTCGCCACCCGTGATGGCATTCTGCTCCGCCACGATGCGCATCAGTCGATCGAACTGAGCTAGCGATTCTGGATTGGTCGACGTGATCATCAATCCCGTTGGCCCTTGCATGATGACAATCTCACCATCCTCGGATTTGTCGGAGTCGGCAGCAGTTGCATCGCTCGGAGACACCTCAGCCGGTTTCACCGCTGGCGACTGATCCAGCGCGTCAGCTTGATTCAAGGGAGCTTGAGTTAGATGCCCTTTGGGAATCACCGACTGTGGGTTTCTGAATTTTGTTTGCTTGCCAGGCACGATACTTGCGCCCGAATCCGGTCTCTGAGCAGCTTGTTCCTGCTTGAGCTGACTCGCACGCTGCAACTCTTCAGGCGCCGTCGAGCGTTCTTCTAACCCAGCCGGCGTGTTCGAATTTGACGGGATGAAGACTTTCAGTTTGGCTTTGCCATTGGTGACGCGCCAGAGTTCTTGGACTTGCTGAAGCATTCGATCGCGCGATCCTTTGGGAACCTGGAAGAATCGAATGTTATCCCCCAAATCTCTCGCTGCGGAATTCTCTTCGAAGGTCGTGATCATTTCACGAATCTGCTCAACTTGCTGTGGTGTTCCTTGCACATACAGTCGCTTGGCAAGAATGTCGCCATCAATGATGGGCGCGCCAGCAGGAACGGTGCTTGACGTGATCCCGAAAAACTTCTTGACCATATCGCAGGCCGCTTGAGTATCGATGGCCTTCAACTGAATCGCCGTGAATTGAGACGTCTCTCCCGCAAGGGCCAGCAGCGTCTCTTCGACGATTTTGTGTTGGCTCTCACGACCGCGCAGAATTAGCGTATTCGTTTTCGTATCCTGCGCCAAATTCACGCCGGTTTCGCTGGCCAGAACCGTTGAGACGGCTTGGTAGGCGAGCGCGGGATCGACACCTTTGATTTGATGAAGCCTGATCTTTGGCTCCTCGGCCGCTGCGCCGCCACTGTCCGATGCCTCGGGCAACACGTCCATTGCTTTGGCCAAATCTCGCAGTTGCTGAGCTTTTTGTGAGTTAGTACCCGCCGCAAAAATTCGGTTGCCAATCTCATCGGCCGACATCTTGAAATCCGAGTTGGCGTTGGGTTGAGTCAGCCCGAACAAGTCCTGAGCCACCGTTAACACTTCGTCTGCTGTAACATGCTTCAGCTCGATTTGCACAATCGCAGAACCGCGCGCCGAAGTTGGATCCTCTGCCTGCCGAATCATTTCGCGAATGTTCCGCAATACGCCTGCCGTATCGGTAACCCATACTTGGCCCGCCGTGGGCAAACTGACTACGCTGCCCTGAACACTCCTAAGTTGCTCGATCTCTTTCTTGGCGTCATCGGGATTCATGCGAGTTAATGAAAAAACGCACGTGACCCATTCAAAATCGCCACGTTTATCCAGTTCGTCGACTGTGACAAAGTCGGCGAATGCCTTGATGAATTCCTTAGTCAGTTCCTTGTTCTGATTGGGACCGGCTTCGAGATTGATCACCAGCAACAATCGATCGCGACGAATCATCGTAAAGCCGGCGTTCAGCAGCGAAGCCTGCATGATGTCCATCGCTTCGGCAAGCAAGTACTCGCGATCTCCACCGCGATAACTAAACGTCCCTTGCGGATATTCATCTTGCTGCAACGTCAGCCCCGCTTCGTCACACAACCAATTGATGACTTCTTTCCATGGAGTCTTGTTGAAAGTCAGCTTTAGTCGAACTCTCTCGACGGTCGATGGCGATTGCAGGCCAGATACTGCCGAACCACTTGCCGCAGACTTAACCGACGCTGTCACGGCTGGCGAATTGGTTGCCGGGGCGGGTGAGCGTTGCGGTGGTACAGGCGAGCCTAATGTTGATACTGGAATTTGACCAGCTAATACCTGCCATGCAGCAAACTGGCTGTCGGAAATTTCGGCTCGCAAGCCACGTTCGACCATCGACCGCATTTTTTCAATATCATTGCGGCTGGCACTGTGATAGTTCGCCGTTAACTGAGTCACAATCTCCTTTTGCCAATCCGCCAGATTCATGGCCTTAGCTACCACGGGTTCGTCCAGCGAAAGTAATCCCAGTCGGGCAACTCGCATTTGCTCGAGCACCGTTTTTTGCTCGGCATTCAAGAGATCAAAAGCTAGCTTTTCCGATTCCGCACGAAAATCGCGCCGCAGTTGCAGCTTGCGACCTGTTGGCAAATCCCTGAGCTGCTGGCTGAGTTCGACCAACGCTCCGGTGCGTTTATCGAGTAATTCCTTAAATTTGGTCTTTTGCTCGTCGGACAGCTTTAGGCGCGCGGCATTCTCAGGTTGTTGGGCATCTTCGATAACTCCCACGAAATCCTGCGCCCTTGCAAAAGACGATCCCAACGTTAAAAGAACCGTCAACAACACAATCAACCGGCTAGATATTGGATTCATAGGAAAACCCGTACACTCCCGAAAGAGTCGACTCCCTGGCA
This sequence comes from Planctomycetaceae bacterium, assembly GCA_005798335.1. Taxonomy (GTDB): domain Bacteria; phylum Planctomycetota; class Planctomycetia; order Pirellulales; family Pirellulaceae; genus Aureliella. The sequence continues at coordinate 16,349 of SYJV01000155.1, forward strand.
TCGAATTCTGCTGAAATGAACTACGCGGAAACTGGCCATTTTAGGTGGTGATTCGAGCAAGGCAGGCAAGCCAGTCTTACTAATCTACTCACTGTACCACACTTCGTAAGCGCCAGTTTTCGATCGCAAATTAATAAACTCGATCTTTGTGGCACACGAAAGGGCTGCTTCCGAAGTTACTTAACCCATTTTGCTCTTCAAAGTTCCGGGCCGCCCAAAAATCGCCCTTTTGGAGCATAATTGGGAACGGTCGCGCGCGCTGTGTCTGAAATCGATATCGAGTACCAACATCAAGTCGGATACAACGTGGTTAGCCTTTCAACGAACGCATTTAGGCGAGCGGCAGATGGGAATTTACCAAGGCCTCAGCGAATACAAGCCTGATTCGCAAGCGAGTGCGTCAATCCTGGCATACACTCGCTTGCGCTTCGGGCTTGTATTGGTAAGAAACTATCTGCCGCTCGCCTTAGTTAGAGGGCATTTCAATCGAACAACCCACCCAGGAATTAGGGCTCGCTGCTGGAAAGATGTACGTTTTGATTCCAGCCGCGTCATGAAGCGGCGACAATGGATTAACGGTCAACGACACCCAGTAGTCCATTGAAATTGAAAACACTCGAAACTCGTCGCGCGGGGCAATGCGGCTTGGTTTGTTCTGCACGCTTGGAAATCCAGCAGATCGACATTAGTTTTTGCAAGACAACTAGCAAGACTTCAGCGAATCAACGGAATTGCGTCTATCAATCTGGCTGTCGACGACGGTGGCTCGGGAACATCTTCTCCGCCGATGAATTTCTTCCATGCTTCGAAATCGCCTCCATAGTTGCGACCGGTGATCTCTTGTAGCGCTAGCGCGGTCCGCAGTTGTATCGCTGGACTGCGATCGTCGAGCAGCTCGACCATTGCCGCGCGGGTGTCAGGAGAATCGAAACTGGCCAGCGATTCAATGGCAGCCTGTCGTACATGGACACTATCATCGCTGCGAGCTAAATTCAAAAGCATAGTTCGTGCTGCGTCTTCGGGCTGCTTGCGCCAAGCTTTGCAGGCGGCGATGCGCACTTTTTCGATTTCATCGGTCGAAGCTAAATTCAACGACTGCTGCGCTTCAGGCAAATTCACACGAGAAATTACCAATGCGGCGTGCGCTCGCATCTCGGCACTAGGTTCTTTTTCGATGAGTTTTGACAGAACCGCAACCCACTGACTCTGTGCTTGCGGAGTCATACCAGCGATTCTATCGTCCAGCAGTTTCAGTTCCGCCATGCGATCAGAGTAAGTAGGCCCCAAAGCGCGGTCAGCCGCCCGTTGCTTATGAAAGACGGGGTTTGCTCGTTTAAGCGCGTGCAAGGGCCCGTCCATGCATCCTAGGGCACACAGCATCAATAACGTACACCATGCTCTAGGCGAAGTGCAAGCGCGATAATCGATCGTAGTTAACCAGTCGAGCCAAGAGATCATCCAGTTTACTCCAGCACACTCCATTGGCGGATCGAGGAACTCTTGTGAATGAGCGACCATAACAGATAGGTTTGTCCAAGACCATAGCGTTTATCTAGTGCGTTAAGAAGTCGCTTGTGTTTTGATTGCAGCCGGAGCTGCGGTCAGAATAGAATCTGTTGCCGAATCTTCGCCAATTGCGATGCTAGCAACTTGGCGTTTCCTTGCAGGTCAAAAAAACCTGCATGCGGAAATTGGTGTAGGGACTGGTCGGTAGTTTGATTCCATATGATGGCATGCACTGACTGTTTTGCTAGCATCAAACGGATCAGTTGGTCAGCAATAAACGGCTCAGATCCGATCGCGTGGGGCGAGCGCCATGTGGTTACGGGCTGCCTTTTGTGTAGGGCAAGGGGATCCACGGACGATTGTGTCGGGCAGCAGACGATGATCATCAGTGGTAACCCCAGTTGCGCCCATCGGTCGACCAACATACCAATTTCCAGCGGGTCGCGAGGAAGCGAACCGTCGGGCCAAACGTTCAAGTTTATTTCCAATGCCAGGCCGCTTAATCCTAGATCGGCGCGAATTAATGCGTCCGCAAAATGCAAGGGGGAAATGCCTTCGTCGTGGTCGCGCAGATATTCGCTCCACGGTTGATCGATGGTTAACAACACTGGCGATCGTTGGTCGGAATGGCGCACTGCTTCGATGATCGAGACGGCGAATCTCAGCGTCTGCTCGTCACTCCAGTACAACTCACCAGGTACGTTCAGTGCGGTAGCGACGTTCCACACGTGAACTCGTCCGCGATAACGATCAACAGTTTCCCGAATATGTTGGCACGTTGCGTTCAGCACACTTTCAAAGCTCTGATCGATCAACGATACCCATTTAGGCAGCGAACCTTTGCGAAAATTCACTAGTGGGCCACCGCAAACTCGAAATCCATGTTCCCCAGCCCAATCGATTTGCTGATCGAAGTGCTGGTAATTGCGCTTGCCAGTAACCGACTCCACCGCCGCCATATCGAGATCAACGGACAGTAAATTAAAGCAAGACTTTAACGATTCACCTAGTTTGGACACCGAAGACTCAGGCGCCAGCGCGATTCCCATCAACGTGGAAAACCGTCCCTCCTGTTGCAGACGGCTTTCGATCGCCTGCGCGCTAAACATCGCGGACAAATCGGCTGTGGCTTCCGCGGCTTGGTCGATCGCCGCTTGAGCAAACTGGCTGCGCACCAAATCGTCATCGCGACATGTCACCGCGTCGAGAAAGCTGGCCAATGCCCCTTCAGCCAGAGCTAGAAAATCGCTAGACAGCTTGAGTCCAATCCGTTGCCATTCGAACGTCTGATTGCGCAGCCTGGAAATGGTCCCGCGCGCCAACTCGAGAGCCAAATGATAGGGTTCGTCGGTCAACCGCAAACTGGTGGTGGTTAATAAAATGTTGCCCAGAGATTTGGATGGCCAAACAATATGTACCTTACCCGATTCGTCGATCGCACGGCTGATGATAAACTGATCATCCGCGATCTGGGTTTCGCATGCCCACGGAATTCCTTCGAAGCCGGTGATATATGCAGTTTCCCAGACGCGCCGGTCGTATTGGTCAATTTGGGGTACGCGAAAGCGTAGCTGTCCCATTTACGTGTTCAAGCTCTCGAATTGGTGGCCTTGGAAAAAGTGCGAATCTACCCCAATCACGTTCCTTGTTCAATTGAAGGAAGCTGCGGCCCTAGTTCGTACTCGGAAAAATTGACAAGATTCTCAGGAAGTTCCGTGACTCAAGCACCTCAAGCTCTACTGTCCAGCAGCCTCCCTTGGCCATCGCGGCGTGGTAAGGTACGCGATGTATATGATTTGGGAGACATGTTGTTGATCGTCAGCACTGATCGAATCAGTGCATTCGATTGGGTATTGCCCAGCGGAATTCCGGATAAAGGTCGAGTGCTAACGCAATTGAGCCGATTTTGGTTCGAGAGCTTGCCGGTTGAGAACCATTTCATTTCCACGAAATTGCCGCCGATTCCTGGCGCTTCAACGACGAATGACTGTGTTGATCTTGCGCACCCTGGTCCAGCGCAGGCGCTTGAGGGACGGTGTATGATTGTGCGCAAGGCGAGCGTCGTTCCATTCGAGTGCGTTGTGCGCGGGTATCTCGAGGGTTCGGGGTGGAAAGAATATCAGAATTCCGGCGGCGTATGCGGTATTCGACTTCCTGCTGGTCTGAAGCAATGCGATCGTTTGCCAGAACCGATATTTACTCCCGCGACCAAAGCAGAATCCGGCCATGATGAAAACGTAAGCTTCGAAACCATGGCCAATGCCGTGGGAACCGAAGTCGCCGGTCAACTGCGAGATCGAAGTATCGAGGTTTACGAATATGGCCGTCGCGTCGCCGAATCGCGCGGCATCTTGGTGGCCGATACCAAGTTCGAATGGGGGTGGTTTGATGGTCGCCTGATTTTGATCGACGAAGTACTGACACCCGATAGTTCAAGGTTTTGGCCCGCCCAGCACTACCGACCCGGACAGAGTCAATCATCGTTTGATAAGCAATTCGTGCGCGAGTGGCTGCTCGCCAGTGCGTGGGATCGTAACAGCCCTCCACCAGCATTGCCCGATGAAATTGTCGCCAAGACTCGCGAAAAGTATATCGAAGCCTATGAACTATTAACCGACGAGCGGTTGCCCTGGAAGTAGAATACGGCACAGGGCAAATTGAATAATATTCGCGAAACGAAGGATTTCTCCTTGATTGAACAACCTCGTAAGGCAGCCGTCACCTTTATCTTTATCACGGTTGTGCTCGACGTGCTGTCCTTGAGCATCATCATTCCGGTGCTCCCCATTCTGATCCAGGATGGGTTTCTCCAAGGCAACTCAACGTCAGCCGCGCATTGGGTGGGAGTGTTTGGTACCGTCTGGGCTCTGATGCAGTTTATTTGCTCTCCTATCATGGGAGCTTTGTCGGACCAATTTGGTCGGCGGCGCATCCTGTTACTTTCTTGCATGGGCCTGGGACTCGATTACATTTTGATGGCACTGTCACCAAATTTGTACTGGCTTTTTGCAGGGCGCATTCTGTCTGGTATTTTCGCAGCCAGCTTTGCCACGGCTGCGGCGTATATTGCCGATGTTACTCCGCCAGAGAAACGCGCGGCCAGTTATGGTATGTTCGGTGCGGCTTGGGGATTGGGGTTTGTGCTGGGGCCAGTGGTAGGAGGCACTTTGGCGTTGTACGACCAACGGCTTCCCTTTTGGGTGGCGGCTGCATTGACGCTGCTAAACGCCGCTTATGGTTATTTCATTCTGCCTGAGTCATTGCCACAACAGAATCGTCGCAAGTTTTCTTGGACTCGCGCCAATCCTCTGGGGTCACTGAGGCTGCTGCGATCGCATCCCGATTTACTTGGTTTGGCATCGATCATGTTTTTGTATCAGCTCGCTCACCAAGTCCTGTCAAGCATTTTCGTGCTGTACGCGAAGAACCGTTACTCGTGGGATGAACAAAGTGTCGGTTGTTCACTAGCCGCAGTAGGAATTGCTGGCGTCATTGTTCAAGGCGGGTTGGTACGACCAGTAGCCGGAAAGATGAACGAGCGCAAGATGTTGTTCATCGGGTTATTGTTCGGTGCAACGGGCTACTTTATTTATGGCACAGCGCAAACCGGTTATTGGTTCTTGACTGCCATTCCGGTTTTCGCGTTTGTGGGCTTCTTTTCTCCCGCGATCCAAGGGCTGATGACGCGCCGTGTACAGGTCAACGAGCAGGGCCAGTTGCAAGGTGCCAACAGCAGCATGATGGGAATCGCGGGCATGACCGGTCCGTTACTTTTTACGTTCCTCTACACGCCAGAATTCCAAGGCGCACCGTTTATCGTCGCCGGATGCTTACATATTTTGGCGATCATTGTGGCCTGGTGTATCGTGCCGAATTCATCACCCAAGTTCGAAAACAGCGCACCAGCCAGCGAATCCGTCGCGACCGGTTAGCGTTGGAGCAAATAACGACTATTCCCGCGACCCAATTTGAGTTCGGATGGATGGGAGCAGTCGCGAGACGTTCTGGTAGTAGATTTTTTTCAGCACCTCATCCGGCAGAAAGATCCCGTAGATCCGCCAAAACCCCTGAGGCGGAAACGGCTTTTCCGAATATGGAAAATACTCGTCTTGCGTTTCCAGAAATCGCCAATAGCTAGAGTAGCGAGTTTCCGGCCAAGGGCCATCGGTCCCGAACAGGATTCGATCTTGGTACTTGAGAAAGAACTCGCGCGAGGAATAGGGTTGTCGCCCAAGCTCACTGATGCGCGACGCAATTTCGACGTATACATTTGGAAAACGGTCGAGCAAGCTGGCTGTTTGCGACAGATCTTCGCCGTCGTTGGCCATATGAGCGGCTATAAATGTCGTATGGGGATGCCGAGCAAAGACACGATCGCGCGCCGCGTGCAGTTCTTCGCGCTTTGGAAACCGATCCGCTGGGAAATGCCATTCCGGATGTCGCGCCAGTTCCTCATAGCGTTCGTTCTGTAGATCGATCGGCTGAAAAAACGCGCTCGGATCGGCGGTATGCATGATCACGGGAAATTTCAAACGTCCACATGCTTGCCAGATTGAATCCAATAACGGATCGTCGATACGCTTCAGCGACCCATCGGCATTGCGATACTCCAATCCCAGTTGTTTAAAGATCTTTAGCCCACACAGCCCCAGGCGCTTGGCCTCTTCCAATTGCAGAACAACTCGATGGGCAAAATCTTCGCGATTGCAATCCCATGTCTCAGGTCGCTCGAGCTGGCCAGAACCGCGCCAATCAATGTTGGCGAATATCGCGAAGCGGTCGCGGTAATCAGTCCAAAGATAGCGCACATGCTCTTGCAATCTTGGCCCCAGCGTCCCATCGAGGCTGATCGATATGGCGATGTTGTTTCGATCCATCAGCGCGACAAAATCTCTAAGAGCTTGCGGATCATGTCGCAGACGAACTTGGAAATGGGAATGCACATCCACGACGGGAAAGCGTGCGGCAGTTTTCGGCGTTGTCTTGGCTTTTAGGCTGGGACGCGGCAGAAATTCTGCTAGAGCGATCTCTGCCGGTGTTTCCACCACAGGTGAGTTACTTTGCCCTCGAGTCGAATTCTCAAAACAAAGCAACCAACAGCCGAATCCAACCACGATCAGCAGTCGATCGAGCGGCAAACGAGAATCTGGTGCATGAGTCATTTGAAAAGCCCTTCAAACCAGTTTACTAAAGTCCTCAAGCGCGATTGGCTCGCGACAAGCAAAAGGTTCTCCATAGCGAGTGCCAATCATTTTCCCCCAATAAGCGGCTTCGTCGCGAAATCGTTCCAACACAGATGGGCAACTAGATTCTCTACCGGTAATAAACTGGCTTTGATAACTCGCGATCGCAGCCGCTTTGCGTGGCCATTGGTCAGAGATGTCTAGCACAAATGCTGGTTGCGCAACGTGCTTGAGGTGGATGCAATAATAGTAAAAGATCCGTGCCGGGTGGTGTGGCTCACCCACCAAGTGACTCTTGGTCAACTTGGACCAGAAGCGGGCCGCTTCGACTAACTGCGTGGCTGCCACATGATCTGGATGCGCATCTTCCCAGTAGGGGGCAAACAGCCATCTAGGTCTAGCGCGTCGAAAAACGTTGGCTAATTTTCCGCGAGCCTCCAATGTCGATTCCAGAAATCGATTACGTAGTCCCAAATTCTCGCGCCAGCTCACTCCCAACTCGTGCGAAGCTCGCTTCGTTTCTTCAGCTCGCAATTCCGGACTACCAAAAGGAGTTGGTTCGCCATCCGTCAAATCTAGAATGCCGACCCGCCAGCCCAATCCCAGCATCTTGGCGATTGCTCCACCCATGCCTAATTCCGCATCGTCGGGATGCGGGGCAATGACCAGAATGTCCAAACTGGATTCCGCATTTTGCATATTCACAACTCCCACGACGCTGACGAGCGATTCTTGGCCAGCGCAATCTGCCAGATCAATCTGCCATGCGTTCATCAATCGTCGGCAACAATACACAAGCCGCTTCATCGGAGTTGCGCATCAGTAGGCGATTACCCGACAGAGCCGGCGTATTCCAAGCTACATCGCCAATAACGGACATTTTGGCGATTTCCTTGAAGCCCGCTGGAGAAGCTTTTACGAGGACCAATTCGCCCGCCTCCGAAGTGACCAAGAGGTGGCGGTTGATCAGTAGCACGTGTCCGTGTCGATAACGCCCCTGTTTCCAACGTCGGCGCATGTCTCGAGTATCAACACATTCGAGTATGCCGTCGCTCAAACCATATGCGAATCCATCCTTGACAACACTGGATGTAAACTTTGTTTTTAACAGCCCATTGCCATTGGCTTTGCTATCGAGAGTGGTCGTCCATGTGCCCGCCTGATCGCGATCGATTTCGACGATCTTAGAGCCGACGCTGTAACCCTTGCTGAGCAAAATTCTGGTGTCATCCAGGGGAATAGGTTGCGAAGCAGTGGCGTCTCCGCTGCTGCTGCCCGGCCAAGCGGCACTCCATAGTACTTTGCCCGAATCGATGTCGTGTCCAGCCAGCGCATTCTCGCTGACATAGAGTATCTGCCGTACACCTCGGATGGTTGCCAGCGTGGGCGATGAGTAACTGATTTGATCGGTCCCAGCGCGCCACAGAGTCGTACCGTTAACAAGGCTCAAGGCCACCAAAGTTGTGCTAATGTTTCCTGGCTTGCCACCGACGGGAATTACCAAGCGATCGTCGACTACCAAGGGTGATCCGCTGCGTCCCCAAGCAACTCCCGTTTCAAATTCAGCCTGCGTTGTCTCCGCCATCGCTAGCAGGCAGACCTGCCAGACAGGTTTGCCATCACTTAGTTCCAGACACACAACTTTACCAGTTGCGGTTTGCGTGTACACGCGATTAGCATGAATCGTGGGAGTGGCTCGTGGGCCGGTTCCACCCATGACATTGCTGTGAATGCCGGGCAATTTCTGAATCCACAATTGGCGACCATCTGCAATATCGTATGCCGAAATACATTCATTCTGGTCCTGTTGTTCCATGGTCACGGCCACATCTCCTTGAATCGCAAAGGAAGACCAACCGTTGCCGATGGGTTGGCGCCACGCGATCTTGGGTGGCGACACATTCCAATCGGGATTGACGCGCAAATAGCGAACGATGGCATCCCGCTGCACTCCCAAAAACTGAGGAAAGTCGTCGGCCGCGGGGGCGAACTTGGAGGGATCAATCGGGACACTATCATCCGCGGCCGTTTCCGTTCGCGGGGCAGCCGCTGACGTCCAGCGCGGGCGGAATCGAGGAATGAGCTCTGAATCCACGCGTTCAAATTGATAAAACGCCAGCAGCGCCGCCACAGCCACCAATGGTAGTGCCAGCAAGGCAACCCAGAACCGCACGTTGAGCAGAGCTAGGCCAAAAATTAGGGTTAGCCAAACAAAGAAACCGATAACCAAGGTCAAAATATTCACCAGGCCATAGTCCATCGAAGCCGCCATGCCGCGTAGGACCACAATCGACAAGAACTGAAGCCCGCAAATAATTAGGACCGCGTAGGCAAAGAGGAGGCTGCGCCGATGGCCGCGAGCGGAAACTTCTGTAGTAGGTTCCATACCAATCGATATTCCTAATTCGCTCGATTTGATTGCATTAACTGTGTAAACTTCGGTCAATACTCACTTTACCCTGTGGACTTCAATAGCGCTGTCAGTCTACGATACTCGTGCCCTCAGGGCCATGGGTTGCCTCGCCATTTCGATATCGCTAGTTGGTTGATCTTTTCGAATATTTTCAAAGTGTTTCCATAAATGATTGATGCGGCATTATCGGCTGATTTGGAGAAGCTCAAACAGAATATTGAACTAGCGGTTTTCGGCAAAAGCGATGTGGTACGCATGGTCGTGGTCGCATTACTGGCAGGTGAACACATTTTGCTGGAGGATGTACCTGGCGTTGGTAAGACTCTTGTTGCCAAAGCTCTGGCCAGAAGTATCGCGGGCAAATTTACACGGATGCAGTTCACGCCTGACTTACTGCCCAGTGACATCGTCGGGAGCAGTATCTACCAATCCGGCACCGGGCAATTTGCATTCAGCCCCGGTCCAGTGTTTTCCAATATCGTTTTGGCCGACGAAATTAATCGCGCACCGCCGCGTACGCAAAGCGCATTGCTGGAGGCAATGAGCGAAGGGCAGGTCAGCGTGGACGGCACTACGCATGACTTGCCGAACCCATTCTTAGTGATCGCAACTCAGAACCCGTTCGAGTTCGAAGGAACTTATCTGTTACCTGAAAGTCAACTCGATCGCTTTCTGCTGCGCACGTCGGTGGGCTACCCTGCCATGGATGACGAGCGCCAAATTCTGACCAGCCATCGCGATGGCGAACCGGTAGATTTGCTGCAGCCGGTGATCACTCCGCAGCGCATTCTCGAATTGCAAGCGATCGTGCGCAACATTCGCTTTGATGCCAGTCTGGTGGACTACCTGCTGAACATCGTGCACGCCACTCGTGGCACTGATATGGTTCAGGTCGGCGTAAGTACGCGCGGTGCTTTGAGTTTGTACCGAGCCGCACAAGCAATGGCAGTGCTGGAGCGACGCGACTTTGTGATCCCCGATGATATCAAGTTCTTGTCTTCGCCAGTGCTGGCTCACCGTATCGTTCCACGGGGTATGTTGCCCGGAGCCGATCGATCGGGATCGGAAATGGTCATACGAAAAATCTTGGATTCGGTCAACGTACCGACTTAGGACCATGATCGAGCGTAAATCGGTTTTAATGAGCAATCGCGGTCGCACGCCAGCCAGTTGGCTGAGTCGATCGTCCAGCCGATTATTTTCGTTTGCACAGCGGACCACTCCCAGCCACAGAAATCACGAACCGGTGCGCTATCGGTTTACTCGCGAGGGTTTCAACTTTCTGCTGATACTTTTGTTCGTACTGATCGCCGCGATCCTGCGCAATGTCAGTTTGTTGATCATCTTGGCAGGAGTCATGACCGGTTTGATGCTCTTGCAGTGGAGGATCGCGTACCGAACTCTGCTGGGATTGAATGTCACTCGTCGCTTGCCCACATCGATGCCCGCAGGGCAGGAAGTCGATGTGCTGGTCGAGGTTCACAATCCGCGCAGATGGCTGGGCAGTTGGTTGATTGTCGTTGAAGACAGATTGGCGCGCGTGTTGCCGGCCAAAGAAGTTTCGACCAAATTAGGCACCGTGCTGATCGATGAAGTCCAGCCGGGCGATACGCGACGCAGCAGCTATACACTGAAGTTCAACCATCGGGGGCAGTACCGCATCGGAGGCTCGACTATCTCCACGCGATTTCCTTTGAGTCTCGGTGTGGCGATCCGCGAGCGCAAGTTGTTTCAAGACATCATGATTCACCCTCGACTGGGACAAATCAGCCCCAGGTGCAGGGAATTGCTCGAAATGGAACGGCAGGGTCTGTCTCAAGCAACTCCGCGTGCAGGAGTCAATGAAGGTGAATTCTACGGATTGCGGCAATGGCATAACGGCGATTCCCAGCGTTGGATTCACTGGCGCACGACGGCTCGACTGGGTGAATTAGCGGTGCGCCAGTTCGAACAACAACAGCGTTTACATATTTCTTTGCTGGTCGACCTCTACCGACCGCCCAAGAAAGACCGCGACGCTGAACATGCTAAACGCATCGAACGTATCGTGGCCTTCGCCGCGACCTTAGCGACTGATTTAGTTGGCAAAGGGCGACACAAATTGGGAGTGGCAATCGCTGGGAAAGAGTTATTCACCTCCCCCAGTGTTCAAAGTCGGATACTGGTCGGCCACCTACTCGATCAATTGGCGATTGCGCAGGAAGCGGACACGGATCGAATTGAACTTGCCCTCCAATCGCTCTACACTTGTCTAATGCGCAACCCCGTACTACTGGTGATCAGCACGCGGCCGAATCAGATCGAATCGATTCGTCAACATATCTCGGATGCGGTGGGCCAGCGTTTGATTAGTCGTTTACAAGTTCGTTGGTTGAATGTAACTCAAGGCGATTTGGAACCTTTCTTTCAATGGACCGATGCAGCGTAGATTATTTACGAGCGGTGCTCAGCGGCCATTTGACCTGCTTAGCCTTTTTGACAGCGATCGTGGTCGTGCTGGGAAATGGCAGTCTGTTCTTGCCAAGCATGGTCTTGTTGGTAGGCGTGTTTTCATTCATTTTTGTCGACTGTTTGCGTTGGTTCTCTTTGCCTCGGCTGTTGGCTACCTTCGGTATGATTGGTGGGACGCTGGCATCGCTGTTCGATTATGGTTGGGGAGTCTTATACGCTGACTCGCCCACACATCAACTGTACGCCGTTGCCAGCCTGCTCATTTATCCTCAAATAGTGTTGCTGTTGCAGCGCAAGAATGTACGCATCTTCGAACAACTTTCGATATTTCTGTTGCTCGAAGTTATCGTAGCATCATTGGTCAACGATAGTTTGCTGTTTGGTTTGTTTCTGATCCCAATCGTCATTTTGTGGGTCGCGTCGCTGTATCTGCTTACGCGTTACGCCGCGATCATTAAACTCGAGCCCGGGCTCGAGATTCCGACGCCACGCTTGATGGAAATGGTGGTCGACTATTTTCTCAGGCATCGAAACGCAGCCGCAAACTCCAAACGCCCAGGAGCCACAGTCTCGGTCTTTCCGCTCAAGGCGATGGGGACGCCGAAATTCAGTTCCATCGCCGCTCATGCCTTGCCGATCAGTTTGGCGACAACCGTAATCGCATGCCTTTATTTTGGACTTCTCCCGCGCACCGAGGCCGCCAAATACACCGTGCCCGCGGGTGTGGGAATTCAGACGGGATTCAGCCGATCGCTGACCTTGGGCATGATCGGTAGGATGCTGGAAGACAAAACCCCTGCGTTTCGATTGAAACTCTCGCATGTCCGATCCGGGCGACCATACAATCTTCGCGAGGCGCCGTACATTCGCGGTGTCGTGTATGGCCAATACGGGAGAGCGAACTACGACCCCACGCGCGAAACGACCTGGTTTCCCATGACGTACGAAGCGGACCGAGGACACTTGCCGAGACTGGATGAACTGGCAGAACAGGTTATCCGCAACAGCGAAAACGTAAAAAATTCCGGCATTCCCATGGGGCCATTTGAGCAAGATGTGCAGCGTGCCTTCGTGGAAAATCGCGATGCTGTACGTATGCATGTCGAGCAGTTGACCGACAACGGAGTGTTGTTCGCGGTCGCGCCATTCTTTTCCATGGACAAATCCGCCAGCGAGACCATTTTCTTTCCTTTCGATTGGCGCTTAATCAAGGTCGAAGATCGTTCGCAATTCGGTGCCTCGAAATTGGCTTACAATATAGCGACTACCGGTTTCTCCAACGGCAGAAACGTTCGCTTGATCCCATTTGACAATGGCCAATTTACTCCCGATCGAGATAATCGAGCGTACGAGCGAGAATACGAACGCACGTTGCAGAATGCCGCACTCACACCGCCAGGCTCGCTCAATGCTCTGTACCTTGATGAAGCCATGAGATTGGCGCAGCAGCTCGATCGGCTAAAAGTCATGACGCTCTCTGGATCGAGGACCGCCGACGAGCAGAATTTTCGGTCTTTAATTGCGCTCAAAAAGCGCATTCTCGAAGAGGCCCAGGTTCCCGCTGATGACCCGATTGCGATGGCGCTCGCCTTGGAAAATTACTTTATTAATTCCGGCCAGTATCAGTACAGTCTCGAACTGATGCAGCGAGACCTGACGATCGATCCGATCGAGGACTTTATCGCCAATCAGAAGCAAGGTCACTGCCAGTACTTTGCGTCGGCTTTGGCCTTGATGTTGCGCCATAGCACCGATCCGGATAAAGCGATTCCGACCCGCGTGGTCGGAGGCTACCATCCACACGAGTTCAACCAGCTCGGCAAATATTTCGTCGTGCGCAACAGCGATGCCCACGTGTGGGTCGAAGCCTATTTTAGTGCCGACCAGTTGAAAGCCAGCGGGATCGAGCCAGATTTTCCTTGCCCATTTGGCTGTTGGATGACGTTTGATCCGACTCCAGAGGGTGCGGGCGAGGATTCCAATCTGCGCGAACCTCCCGATCAAGCCATTGATTATGCCCAGCAACTGTGGACCGATTATGTGATCGAAGCTCATCAACTGACTGCCGAAGACGGACTGTACGCGCAATTCATTTCACGGTCGGCCGAACTAGGTAACTCGATCATGAAGTCAGGTGTACAGTTATTCTCGGATATCCGCAATGGAACGCTGATGCAACGATTCTCTTTGGAGAGCTGGTTCTCCTGGCAGTTGGCATTAATGGCGTTTCTTGTCGCTGGCGCGTTTGGTTTGTTGCTGAGAGCAGCCCGATGGTTGCCGCGCGTGGCGCCACGACTGGCCGGACAATTGGGGCTGGGAGCGCGCCGCCAAGCAATCACGCAGTCATTTTTCGCCAAGTGCCTGCGCCTACTCAGCCGATCTGGCTACCATCGCACCGCGTCGCAAACTCCCAAAGAACTCACCGAATCAGCCGCGAGTTCGCTGATCGAAAAACGGCACATCAACTCGGTCAAGGACGCTCTGGAGCTGTTAACGCACATCTACTATCGAATTCGTTTTAGCTCGCGGCAATCTCTCTCGGCAGACGAACTCCAGTCGGTAAATGCCGCGCTGCTGGAGCTGGAAAATTCGCTGACCTCGCGCCGGAAGTCACGCTAGAGTTAACAATCAACGACCCAAGATCAGTAATCGAAGGTCATTTGGCGCGTGCTCCCTAGTCCGTAGGATTAGCCCAACGCAAAAACTATCCGAATACGAAAGGTTGGCGTCGATCACAACTTGGGCCAGGGGAGCTAGACCGCATTGCTGTTCGAGGCGACATCGATTGCGCAGCCAGTTCTGAGATGTCGTACGTGGCGCGCCGTTCTCAGAAGCACTTTGATTCAAAGATGCTCCGTCGAGTTGCTTCAAACGAATCTTCTGGACTAGTTCGGAAATCTCGTCGCGTCCCAGGAGTATTGTTTCGACGAAGCTTTGCCAGTGGTAGAATGCGTGCAGTCCATGCTTGAGGCTCCTTGGAATGAATTTTATACACTCACTCTATTGGAGCCTCTGGCTGGATTTTTACGAACA
>SYJV01000156.1 GCA_005798335.1 Planctomycetaceae bacterium
CCAAGATCCGACCACGCTCACCATTCTAGTCTTTGAACCCCGCCACAACCCTCCTGTCCTTCTAAGATCTGACCACGCCCAACATTCTAGTCCTTGAACCCTGCAATAACCCTCCTGTGTTTCGAAGTTTCAACCCAATCCTCGCCTAGCGGCTGCGGGTTAAACGACGAAATGGCTAGGGCCAAAAGCCATGCCTTGCACACAAAATGGCGCTGTCCAATTAGGCGAGCGGCAGATAGTTTCTTACCAATACAAGCCCAAAGCGCAAGCGAGTGTATGCCAGGATTGACGCACTCGCTTGCGCATCGGGCTTGCTGCCGCCACGCTATCTACCATTTGCCCACTCCCGACTCGTGTCCTTCATGACCCGGAGTCCCACCAGCGTTCATCGCCATGTTGCCGCCGTCCCTGGGAATGATGGCACCGGTAATCCACAATGAGGCGTCGGAGGCGAGCAGCACCGCTAGTCCTTGAATGTCCCTGGGATCGCCCAATCGACCCGCCGGAATTCCATGCAGGAATCGTCCTTTCAAAGTCGGGTCCGCGTTCATGCGCGCGGTGAGTCCTGGATTGACGACTTGTGCCGGAGTCACGCAATTGACACGCACTCCGCGATAACTCCATTCGGTACTCAGTTCGCGTGTCATTTGCACCACGGCTCCCATCGCCATGCTGTAAGCAATGTGTCCGCGCCCGAGCGCTGTAGAGCTGGCGAGCGATCCAATGTTCATGATCGAACCACTACGTTGGCGAAGCATTCGTTTGCCAGCCTCCTGACACATGGCGAAGCGTCCAACTACGAGATTTTGCAGCACTCGGTGCAGGTCGCTGATCGTCAGCTCTTCTGGCTTGGCAAGGTGCCCATCGCCGGCAATATTGCCGAGAAAATCAACGCGACCAAATTCTGCGTCAACTAAGCAGAATAGCTCGGCAACGGCAACGGGGTCTGAGACATCCGTCGCCAACGCCATCGCGCGCCGCCCCAACGCTCGAATCTGTGCAGCGGTCGCTTGTGCGCCCTCAAGATTGCGATCAACCACCATGACATCGGCACCACATTGGGCAAGCGCCAGTGCGCTGGCCTGTCCCATGCCTTGTGCCGCTCCCGAAACGACGGCGAGCTTGCCAGTCAAATCAAACAAGTGTTCAGTCATAAAATCCTCATTCTACCGGCAGTAGTCCTGTGGCGCGGTCGGTACTCGTTTGGCTCATCGCAACGACCAACCCAGCGCCAACCAAGAGTATCGCAGCTTCGGACCAGAGTCCAAAGTAACCAAGAATCGAAGCTCCCAAAAAGCCTCCGATGTTTGCTACTGAATTGATCAACGCGATTCCACCTGCTGCTGCAGCTCCGGTCAAAAAAGCAGTCGGCAAAGTCCAGAAAACCGGGAGCATGCTCATCATGCCGGTTTGAGCCAGGCATAGTCCCACCAGTGCCACTGCCGGCGATGGTCCCCAGGCGGTTATCGCCCAACCCAGCGCGGCCACAAGCGCGGCGCTGGCCAGATGCCAACGTCTCTCATGATATCGGTCCGAACTGGTACCCCAACATGTCATACCGACCACGGCGCAGAGATGCGGCAAGGCACTTAGCAGTCCGATTTGAAACGTGCCTAATCCGGAAAATTGCTCTCGAACCAAACTGGGAAAATACGCGCCGCCAGCGTTCGAACCCACCGCAACGGTAAAGTAAATCGCAATCAACCACCATACTCGCCACTGCCACATCGCCTCGAGTCGGTCCGCTTGATTCCGCTCGCGTCGCGTTTGCTCTTCGCGCTGCATGCGAGTCACCAGCCAATCGCGCTGGTCAGCCGACAACCAGTGCGCGTCTTTGGGGTAATCGGTCAACCAGAACAACACCGATACACCAACTACGACCGATGGTAATCCCTCTATCAAGAACAGCCATTGCCAACCATGCAAACCGGCAACGGTATCCAGATACTGCATAATCGCGCCCGACATTGGGTTTCCAATCATGCTCGCCAGACTAATCGCCACCATGAACAGGGCGATGATCCGACCTCGGTCGCGGTCCGGAAACCAGTAGCTCAAATACAGAATGATCCCCGGAAAGAAACCGGCCTCCGCGACGCCTAGCAAAATGCGCAGGCCGTAAAACGACCACGAGTCGCGCGCGAACATGGTCGCGGCAGAAATCAGCCCCCACGAGATCATGATTCTGGCGATCCATCGTCTCGCTCCTACGCGGCGCAGCAGCAGATTGCTGGGAACCTCGAACAGCAGGTATCCCACATAGAACATTCCATAGCCCAAGTCGAACATCGATTGGCTTAGCCCAAGATCCTCTTGCATCTGCAAGCGAGCGAAGCCCACATTGGCTCGATCAAGTATATTCAGAACATAGAGCAAGCACAAAAATGGGACCAACCGCCACGCAACTTTCGCAAGGATTGCGCGTTCCAAGGATCTTTCGGGCTCGGGGTCAGCGAACTTCATACTTGTCCCGCAAATCGCTTATTGTGGATTAGCAAGTGCATGGTCGATCAGCGGGCGAAATTGAGTCATTAATTTCTCGTTGATATCCAGCGGTGGTTTGGCACCTTCGGGCAAGAACGACTTGTAAGGATGCTTCTTGGAATATTCGTCGAATTCGGCCCGGATCGCTTTCACGATCTCGGGACGCGACAGCAAATCGATGGCGGTACCGGCCATGGACTTTGCACCTGCGTTGAGTCCTTTGTGAGCTGCCGAACCAAGTCCACATGCGACCGTCGACCAGTGATGTCCCATGATTCCGCCGGGAAGCCCCGGGAAGCGGATGGTAGCGGTGGGGACCACCAGTGTCACGTCGCCATGATCGGACGATGGTCCGCCGATAAATACGGAGTCGGGTATTTGCATGCGCTCGACCTCGCGTTCTCTTCCGCGCGGTTGGTTGCCGAGTTCCGCCTGCAACATTGACGCGAAATCATTTTCCTCTTTGGTCCATTGCGGCATGCCAACCAGGCGAATGTTTTCGAGCATCAATTCGGCGAACGTCCGATTGTGATGTGCTTGGTGAGTTGCCGCGAGCACACGTACTTCGGCAAGCGTGGCCCCGGTCGCCAGCGCCGCTCCTTTGGCGCAGTTGTGAACTCGCTCAAACATCTCGGGGAGATTATCGTCGCTATTACGTAGAAAGTACCACACGCTGGCTTTGTCGGGGACGACATTCGGAGCCTCGCCGCCATTTTGAATCACGTAATGCATACGGTGTGTGAAATGCAAATGCTCACGTAAGTAGTTTGTGGCGACGTTCATAATCTCCACGGCATCTAGTGCGCTGCGTCCGCCCCACGGATTACCTGCGCTGTGGGCTGTCTTGCCGGTAAACGAGAAGACTACCGACATCAGTGCACTGCCGCGGACACCGTGATCGGTCGCGAATTCTGAACTTGTATGATTGTTGATTACTGCGTCGACGCCTTCAAACAGCCCAGCCCGAATCATATAAGGACGACTGACCAGCATCTCTTCGCCGGGCGAGCCAAACAGTTTGATCGTCCCAGGTAATTTGTGGCGTACCATCGCGCGTTTCACTGCGATCGCCGCTGCCGTAGCGGCTGTCCCCATTTGATTGTGACCGCATCCATGTCCCGGCCCACCTTCGACCAAAGGATCTTGCCGGTAGACGTTCGCTTTTTGCGAGATCATTGGCAGAGCGTCATATTCGGCCAAAATGCCGATCGCCGGCTTGCCGGAACCAAAGCTGGCGACAAAGCAAGTTGGCATTCCCGCCAGATTTTTCTCAATCGTAAAATCTTCCTGCTGCAAAGTTTCGATCAACAGCGCGGACGAACGAAACTCCTGGAGTCCCAACTCGGCGAAGCCCCAGATTTTGTCTGAGATCGTTCCGAACTTCTGAAACACGTCAGGCTGGGAGAGCCACTCCAGCGCCATTTGCTTGGGCAGCGAAACGTTGTCAGCGACCTTGGTCTCTGTCGACCTGCTCGATTCTTGAGCTATCGCTGCAGTGAACCACAAGTTGCACCAACCCAGGAACGTCGGGAGCAGGATGCCAAATGAAAACTTGCTCCAATTATTAAACGCAGGCGAGTTGCTGTTGAAGCGGCTCATTATCGAAAACTCTCTCTAACCCATTCTTGATGGCACGACAGTTTTTACTATCGCAGAAGTGAAGGACGATACGACGATCACATAGATTTGGAGCCAACAAGGTCGAGAGCCAGTTGGCACGCGATAAGCATTCTATGGTAGATTGACAAACTTTGCAGAGAGACTTCATGGGACACATCCCAATGCTGAACCAAAGATCAGCTACTTTCGGTGATCCAAGTTTCGAGTAGAACTAAAATCAAGTGAGACTTCGGAATCGTGAGGTAGTTGTCATGAATGTCCAGCTAGCCACAGACTTGCAAGCCGAAATTGAAAAACTCGTGGTCTCTGGCCATTTCAAAAATGCAGACGACGCAGTCGCTCAAGGTATACGTTTGCTACTAACTGCACAAGGCTCATACGAGAAGGTCCAAGTGGGTATCGATCAAGCAAACAGCAGCGAGCTGCTAGACCACGAAACCGTATTTTCAAGCCTGAGATCGAAACTGACAAAGTAAGAGTTTCCAGGTTATGAAGAAGGACATTCGGTATACGTCAGCCGCGTTGGAAGATTTGACGCAGCATCTTGAGTATATGGCCACGCAGAGCGAAGCTGGTGCGGTTCGCTGGTTAGACATGGTTGAAGCAAAATGTCTTCTGTTACGGCAGTTTCCAGAAATAGGAGAATTGATACCCCGATTTGGAGAAGGAGTTAGAGCGGCGGTTATTGCGACATATTGTCTTTTACCGTATTGTTGGCGATGTAGTTGAATGATTGCGAGTCTTGGTTGGCGCGCAAGACACAAAGAAACTATAGATAAGCCGATGCGAACCTATAGATAAGCCGATGCGTCCGTTCCTTGCCCCCGCTGAGCACAACCGAATTAGTTTGAAAATGGTTGGCACCGGTACGAACAATCGAGATCAAGAAGGAGAGTGCTTCAGTGCAGTGGCAAGGCTTCTTGGGGCATGAACAGCAGCGGGCGTGGTTCGCTACGGCGCTGGGGCGTGGCAGACTGGCGACCACATTCCTGTTTGTTGGACCAGCAGGTATTGGCAAACGCACTTTCGCACGGTTGCTGGCGAAGTCCCTACTTTGTCGCAAATCGTCAGGGCGCGAGTTGAATTTTTGTGGCCGCTGCGAAGATTGCGTGCAGGTTGACGCCAGTACTCATCCGGATTTGATTCAGATCGGCAAACCGGCGGATCGAGCCGCGATCCCCATCGAAATGCTGATCGGCCAGCGCGAGGCGCGGATGCGATCGGGACTCTGCCATGAGATCCACTTGCGTCCTTACTCGGGTCGACGCAAGATAGCGATTATCGATGACGCCGATACACTCGGTCAGGAGGGCGCCAACAGTTTACTCAAGACTCTGGAAGAACCTCCGCTGAACTCGATTCTAATTCTGATTAGCACGCGACTGCAGCGTCAATTACCAACCATTCGTTCACGTTGTCAAGTCGTTCGATTTCAGCCCTTGGCCGAGGAACAGCTTGCAACGCTGATCCTGAGCAACGAGTTGGTGGATACCATTGAATTCGCGCGGCAAATTGCTAGTCATGCCGAAGGGAGTATCGAGCAAGCTCGTTTGTTGGCGGACACTGAGCTGGCCGAGTTTCGTGCAAATCTGCTGCAGCAGTTAGCGGCCGGTAAGATCGACATAGTTCGGCTGGCCAGCGGTCTGATCGGAATTGCCGATGCGGCTGGCAAAGAAGCTGCGGCTCGCCGAGATCGCCTGCGATTAGTCTTGAGCATGGCTGCCGAGTTCTTTCAGGCGCTTACCCTAAGCATCGAAGGGGCTCAAACTGCTGGCGACCCTCTACTGAGATCGGCCGTAGCAACCGCAAATGAACATTGGCGCCCAGGTGTCGAGGGCGCTATCTCATGTTGGCGGCGATGCTTGGAGGGAATCGAACAAATCGAGCGCAATGCGAATCAGACAGCGTTGGTCGAAGCATGGTCGGCGTCTATGTCCGCACTTTCAAAGCAATGATTCACGGGAATCATCGACGTCGATGTTCAGCAGCCCGTTTTCTGCCTAAACTAATTGAGTAGCGGCGCGTTCATTGAATCCCAAGGTTTTAACAAGCTGGGAAGCTTGAGGTTATGGCGAGACTAGTTTTTTCAGGGCTCTTGGTCGTCCTGTTGGCAGTTGTGGCCGTTGGCCAGTCCAAGACTCGCAAGCCTCGACGCGCAGAACCGCCGAAATTCTCCAGCAACGAGTTTGACAGTATCTTCTTCGAAAATGTTGCCAGCGTTCTCAAAGGCGAGCGTCCATCCAAATCGACGAGCGAGGCTGCTAATTCTTCGGCTTCGAAGAGACACGACGATCCGGTATCTGACAAAGGAAGTGGAACTGCTTCCACGGCATCCAGCGCTTCAGGTGAAGGTTGGACGCAACTGATCGCCGCCAGTACGATTGAGGACGTGATCAAAAAGTCCAAGTTGAGGCTCGACGGAATTGTGACCACGCCAGCTCGCTTTGCTGGTGGTGGATTTGCCGAAGCGCGACGCGAATTCTCGTTGCTCGCCGGCCTGTTTGCCGTCATCGAGCAGTATCCTGGCCAAGTGCGTTGGAAAGCGAGCGCGGCGCTCGCGCGCGAACGTTTCTCAAGAGCTGCTGCGAACGCAAAAGTAGGTTCTGCGGCCGCATTTACTGAGGCCAAAGCGCGCGTGCAAGAGTTAGGAGATCTGCTGAACGGCTCGCCGATATCCGGCAGCCCTAGTGCGCCCGTTGAGTGGGAACATCTGATTGATCGCGGGCCTTTGATGCAAGTATTGGAATGGACTTTCAAAGAGCACACTCAAAACTATACTGCCAGCGCGGCAGCGTTTGCTCAGAACAAGGACGAGTTACAACAGTCGGTTGAACTGATCAGTGTTCTGGGATCGCTCGCTCAGAAAGAAGGCATGCCGGATGCTGCGGATGCCGAATACACGCAATTCGCTAAGATGATGGTCGAGCAAGCACGGGAAATCTCGGTTGCCGTCAAAAACGACAACGCGGATGCCGCTCGCGTTGCTGCGGGCCAAGTCGGCCAGAGCTGTGTAAAATGCCACGACTCATATCGCTAGTACGCAACAACTCGCTAATCCGCAACAACACGAACAGTATCAGGAGCCCAATGCGTGGGAATTCGCTTTCGTTGCCATCACTGTCAGTTCGAATTGCACGTCAAGGATTTCCAAGGTGGCAAGCGAGGAAGATGCCCAGAATGTTCGGGGAAATTCCGTATTCCTCCGTCCGATAGCGAATTCTCTCTGCCAATCGACGACCTCGCGAGCACTTCGGTCTCCGGCGAGGCCAGTGACCAGGAATTGCTCAGTAGCGCAATTCTTGCGATCGAATCGTCAGTGGCGTTGACTCCAACGACCGAATTGAAGACTGCGGCTGTCCAGTCCGTTCCGGCGGTTCGCGAGCAAATTTCGAATCCTAGTACAGAAACCTCGCACTCTACTGAGAATTCGGCGGGTGCAATAACGTTGGCGGCTTTTCGAGAATCTCCCAAATCGATGTGGCACGTCCGGCCGCCTTCGGGAGGACAATATGGTCCAGCGAATTGCGACACTTTTTTCCAGTGGATGGTCGAGAATCGCGTGACTATCGATTCACTAGTTTGGCGCGAAGGCTGGCCCGAATGGTTGGTCGCCGAGCATGTGTTTAACGACCATTTTCAATCGAGCACGGGTAACTCAAAGGTTGTGACTTCTGGGATTAAGCCGGCGAAATCTGCGGCGGCCCCCTCTGTGGCCGCTCGTCAACTTAAGAAGAAGCGCGCCGAAAAACGATATTCCGTCATGGTCGGCGCACTTGCCGTGGTCGCGGTTTTGCTAGTTATCGCGCTGGTAGTAGTCCTGGTTGTAATGCCGACAGGTACTTCGCAGCCAACCCAGTGAGCGATTACAATACGCGAGAGTAGAGCAATTGTCCTCAATTGCTCATAAACGGCATGTGCTCAAGAACAATTTTTGCTCAAGAACATTTTGAAGATGGGAAACGATTGAGGACAATCGTTTTACTCTCTAATTTTGGAGATAGGGGATATGTTGAGAATTTCGACATCATTTGGAATTTGTTTGTGGCTGTCAGCGATGGCGGTCAGTGCACAAGACGCAGGCCAGGGGACCAAGATTGAGTTGGCCCAGGGCAAGCTTTCACTGGTAGTTCCGGCAGATTGGAAACCAGTCCCTCCTAAAAGTAGCATTGTTGAATATGAATTTATGGCCCCCAAATCCGAGTCCAAAGCGGAAATGCAGGCCAGAGTCACCGTGATGCAAGCTGGCGGCGGAGTTCAAGCGAATGTCGATCGATGGTACGGTCAGTTCGAACAACCCGACAAGAGTTCCACTAAGGACAAAGCCAAGGTCGAAAAATTCGAGGTCGCGGGTTCGACGGTGCATTTCGTCGATATTTCTGGAATCTACAAAGATTCAATGGGAGGTGGTCCATTTGCTCCCAAGCCATCGGTGTTACGCACCAACTATCGAAAAGTCGGGGCAATTATTCAGTTGAAGGACTCGGGCGACTTTTACTTGACCATTACTGGGCCCAATGCCGTTGTAGAAAAGCAGATCGCGAGCATGAAAAAAATGCTCCAGGAAATGAAGGCCAAGTAATTACAGTTTCGATTTGGTAGCTACGAACGGACTCCAATCGCAACGCAAATGTTGAATGATTGGAATCCGTTTTTGTTTTTTAAATGCTGCAGATTCCCCCCAGCTCTCGTGCTCGTTCGAGCTGCGGACAAGACTCGACTGCGACTTAATTAGCTTTTATGAAGTGTAACCAACCGATTGTCCCACTTGCACAAGCAACGCAACCGCTGTTTCTCGGCGTCGATGTGGGTGGAACCAATATCAAGATTGGGCTGGTCGATGATGCCGGCCATACCTTGGGATATGAGCAGATCGAAACACTTGAGCCAGCAGGACCTGATCAAGCTGTCGCCAGAACCGTGGAAGCCTTGCAGCGAATTTGCAACTCCTGCGGCGCGTCCGCCAGCGACGTCGCGCGTGTTGGCTTGGGTGTTCCTGGCACGATGGACTTACCGCGCGGCATGTTTCTGCAGCCAATGAACTTGCCGAGTTGGTGGGAATACCCAGTGCGCGATCGTTTGCAAGCCGCAATCAAGCTGCCGGTATCGTTCGTGAACGATGCCAATGCAGCGTCGTATGGTGAATTCTGGATAGGCTCGGGAGAGAAATATCCGAGTCTGGTTCTGCTAACTTTGGGAACAGGCGTGGGCGGTGGAATAATCGTCGACGGACATTTGATCAACGGCGTAAATAGTTTCGGCAGTGAATGTGGCCACGTAATCGTCGATTGCCGCCCGGATGCTCGACTGTGCACTTGGGGAGGTGGCCGAGGCCAGCTCGAAGCCTATGCGAGTGCGAGCGCCGTTGCGCAGCGCGCCGAAGAAGGCTTGCGTCATGGCCGAACCAGTTCGCTGACTCGGCTGCTAATGCACGGAAAAGCCATTACGGCAAAACGAATTTACGACGCGGCGGAACAAGGCGACGCATTTGCACTAGAGATCATCGATGAAGCAGCTTTTTACCTTGGCATCGGTGTCACAAACATGGTACATACTATCGACCCGGGCATCGTGGTATTGGGTGGCGCGATGAACTTTGGTGGAACCAAGTCGCCAGTGGGAAGGCGTTTTATTGACAAAATTCGCCAGGTGTTTGCAGAACGTACCTTCCCGAACGTGCGCGACGGAACCGTAATTGAGTTCGCCACCCTCGGCGCAGACGCAGGATATATCGGCGCCGCAGGCTACGCTCGCAAAGAATTTAAACAAAGCGCGAGCTAGCGAAGCGAGCGGTTGGACTTCAAAGGCAGCTACATGACAAATCTCGATCGATCCCACATTCGCAATTTTTGCATCATTGCCCATATCGACCATGGTAAGAGCACATTGGCGGATCGATTGCTGGAGAAAACCGGAACGGTCGCCTCTCGTGACATGCGCGAGCAGTTGCTGGACGACATGGTCCTGGAACGACAACGTGGGATCACCATCAAGGCGCGGGCGGTCGCGCTGCGCACCCAGCACAAGGGCGAGTCCTACGAGCTCAATTTGATCGATACTCCTGGGCACGTCGATTTTCATTATGAAGTCTCCCGCAGCTTGACGTGTTGTGAAGGTGCGCTGCTGCTGGTAGATGCGTTTCAAGGCGTCGAAGCCCAGACTGTAGCCAACGCCTACGCCGCCATGGAACACGATCTAAAGATCATTCCGGTAATCAATAAGATTGATCTGACGCATGCGCGGGTGGATGAAGTGATTGCCGAAATGGAACAATCGCTCAACATCGATCCCGACGAGATCATCAAAGTCAGCGCTAAAGCCGGTATTGGTATCGAGGACTTGATTCGCGCGGTGATCGAACGTGTGCCGCCTCCCAGCGGCGATCCTAACGGGCCGTTGCGCGCGATGGTTTTCGATTCGCACTATGACGACTATCGGGGAGCGATTACCTACGTGCGCGTAATGAACGGCACCGTCGAGCAGGGACAGAAAATTCGCTTGTTGCGCGCCGGCGTAACTCACGAGGCGATCGAGATTGGACAGTTTGTCCCTAAACGCAAAGCCGTCAAGAGTTTGCAAGCTGGGCAAGTCGGTTACTTGATTTGCAATATCAAATCACTTCAGGAAGTTCACATCGGTGACACGGTTGCACCGCCCACTGCGACCATCGACGATGCTCTACCAGGTTACCAGCCGCCCAAGCGCATGGTTTACTGTGGACTGTATCCGAGCGACGGGCAAGACTTTAGTGAGTTGCGAGATGCGCTGGAGAAATTGAGCATCAACGACCCGAGTTTTGAATTTGTACCCGAAACCAGCGAAGCACTTGGGTTCGGCTTTCGTTGCGGATTTCTTGGCCTGCTGCACATGGAGATTATCCAACAGCGATTGGAAGCAGAATGCGATGTGGATTTGGTTCAAACTGCTCCCAACGTAACCTATGAAATCGTCACCAAAAACGGCGAACGGCTGGAAATTCACCGACCACAGGAAGTGCCCGATTCTGGAGATATCGAGGAATTTTGCCAACCGATCGTACGAGTGAACTTTGTTGTACCGAACGATCAAATTGGGCAAGTCATGAAACTGTGCCAAGATCGTCGTGGAATGCAACGGGGAACCGAGTACCTTTCCGCTACGCGCGCGATGGTCACCTACGATTTGCCCTTGGCGGAGGTCATCTACGACCTACACGACAAACTCAAGAGTGCGACTCGGGGTTACGGCACGATGGACTACGAGATCATCGGTTACGAACCTGCCAATCTGGTACGCATGGACATCTTGGTCAATGGCAAGCGCGTCGATGCGCTGAGTATTATTTGTGACCGAGCCGATTCTGATCGGCGCGGCCGCGCGATTGTCAAGAAACTGAAGAGCGAACTGGACCGCCACATGTTCGAGATCGCCGTTCAAGCCGCAATTGGCACGCGCGTCATCGCTCGCGAAACTGTTCCAGCAATGCGCAAGAACGTCACAGCCAAGTGCTACGGTGGCGACATCAGCCGCAAGCGCAAGTTGTGGGCCAAACAAAAGGAAGGCAAGAAGCGCATGAAGTCCATCGGCTCGGTCGATATTCCTCAAAAAGCGTTCATGGCCGTGCTTGAGTCTGGAGATCCTTAGGATCAGCTTGAAATCACCTACTCGACGCACGTGGCTAGCGCCAACGGTGCACTTTTTATCAACCCACCTCCAACGTCAGGCGGCTGCATCTAGCTATACAGTTGAATTGCGCGAATGATCGCATCCAGTTCGTTGGGGACCGCAACAGCGCGATTGGCGAACGATGCGCGAGTAACTCCGCGACTGCCGAGAACTTCGTTGAATTTGTCTTGATCGGTCGTATGATAGGCGACGGTTGCCGTGGGATCTTTCAATTGATGTCCGGTTAAGATACACACGACGCGGTCCGAGGGCGCGATGATACCTTGCTGTCGCAATAATTTGGCGCCCGCAACGCTGGCGGCACTGGCTGGTTCGCAGCCGATGCCACCCGCTCCGACTTGCGCTTTGGCGTCCAGAATCTCCTGGTCGGTTACTTTGCGCACCACGCCATCGCAGACGTCGAGTGCACGCAAGCACTTAACTAAATTCACGGGACGATTGATTTCGATTGCGCTAGCAATCGTATCCGCTTTTGCGCGGCGACTGTCCAAGTCGTTATAGTAGTCGCAAGAAATCAATCGGTCCGGTTGTCCACCGTTCCACCGCAGATTGCGCCGATCAAACAATTGGTACAGCGTATCCGCACCGGCTGCGTTAATCACTGCCAACCGCGGCACGCGATCGATCAAGCCCAAGTGCAAGAGCTCTTGAAACGCTTTACCAAAAGCACTGGAATTGCCGAGATTGCCTCCAGGTACCACGATCCAATCGGGAACTTGCCACCGCAACGCTTCGAGTACTCGATACATAATCGTCTTCTGTCCTTCGAGACGGAAGGGATTGATCGAGTTGACTAAATAGATGCCCAGGTCCTTCGATACTTCGCGAACTCGAATCATGGCATCGTCGAAATCGCCGGCAATCTGAACCGTCAGGGCACCGTACTCTAGAGCCTGAGAAAGTTTGCCGTACGAGATCTTGCCGCTGCCAATGAAGATCACCGCTTTCATCAACTGGGTTACCGAACAATACATGGCCAGCGATGCACTTGTGTTACCGGTGCTCGCACAGGCGGCCCGTTTGGCTCCCGTCATAAAAGCATGCGTGAATGCCGCACACATGCCGTTGTCTTTAAAGCTGCCCGAAGGATTCATCCCTTCGTATTGCAAAAAAAGGCGTCCCTCGTCCATTCCCACGTACTTGCCAACCCAATTCGCTTGTTGCAGCAGCGTTTGGCCTTCGCCGACAGTGACGACTTTATCAAGCGGCGCAAATGGCAGCAGCTCGTGGAAACGCCAGACACCGCTGAACCGCAGCGGTTCGAATCGACGACTCCAATAGCGTTCGAAATCCGCCAAATTTTGGGGAACTTCGACGCGCGACCAATCATATTCAACATCCAGCAAATCTCCGCACCGGTCGCAAGCCGTTTTCACTTGGCCGACATCGAAGTCCGCACCGCAGAGGGGATTCAAGCATTTTTGAAACGCCAGCCCGCTGGTCACACGTTTGGTAAGCGCGCTTGCCAACTCGGTGTCGGCCATAGTAAAAGCCCCTGCAAGTGTAGAGCAATTGCCCTCAATTGCTCAAAAAACGATTTCTGCTCAGCGGGATGATTATGCTCAAGAACGATTGAGGACAATCGTTCTACTCTCGTACTAGCGTTTTATTAGAGTATACAGCCATCGTGGGGAGTAGGAATGGTTGTGAGCCGATTCATGTGACCGCATCATTCAACATCGGATAAAGAATTGGGCTATGTTAGTTAAACCGACGTTAATGCTGTTTGACAAGCGTTGCAATCTGGCCTACCATTCGCACGAAATTCCTCAAAGTACGTTCTCCCCCAGATCGACTTACTAATCAGGAGTCTGCATGAAATCTGATGATTTGGAACGATTCCGTACAATGCTGCTGGCGCTGCGAAGGCGGTTAATGGGCGACGTCCATATGATGACACATGAAGCGTTAGGGGGGGCGGAAACCGATTCTGGCGACAATCATGCCCCGATGCATCCAGCGGATGCTGGAACGCATAGTTTCGAGCAGGAATTTACATTGAACCTACTATCCAGCGATGGTGATCGCTTGGATCGCATTGAAGCTGCTCTTGAACGAATTGCCAAGCGGACCTACGGTATCTGTGAAGAATGCGGCGGTCGCATTCCCAAAGCAAGGTTGGAGACTCTTCCGGATACTCCCCACTGTGTCAAGTGCGCCTCTCAGTTGGAAGGCTGACGTGAGCAAGTCGATTCCCCACGTCGAGATTCGCTGGTTCGCTTTCGCAACGATTGCCATCATTGGTGCTGGCTTGGATCTTTGGACTAAGCAGACCGTATTTGATTGGCGAGGAATTCCAGGCAGCAGCCAACCGTGGTGGGTCATCAACGGCTACGTTGGAATCGAGACGGCGGTAAACCTAGGAGCGCTCTTCGGAATGGGCGCGGGTTTTGGGAGCGTATTTGCCACACTGTCGATTCTTGCCGCGATCGCCATCTTAGTCTGGTTGTCCCGTTTCCGTGCGATCGAGAGTTGGTGGTTGCTGGTGGCGCTAGGCTGTGTCATGGGGGGAATTGGTGGGAATTTGTACGATCGGCTCGGATTATGGTACCAGCCAAATTTTCCGCCAGAATGGAAAAGCGGTGTGCGAGACTGGATCTTGTTGCGTTATCAGCAGTACACTTGGCCGAACTTTAACATCGCCGACAGTCTATTGGTCTGTGGCGCAATCATGTTGGCAATTCACTCGTTCATGACTCCTGCCAGTCAAGATTTAACGCAGCCAATCGAATCCAAGCAGTGATTTTTCAAATGCCGACCGACAATGCCGCCGACTCGCTCGGTTTCCAGATTCCTGCCGCGCTGGTCACTTGCATGGATGGACGCTTAGCAGCGGCCATTTCGTTAGCGGTTGCGGCAGGTCGCTCGACGTTGGATTTTTTTCAAACCAGCAAATTCTCCGTAGTGCGCAAGGGCGATAATTCGCCGGTCACCGCCGCAGATCATCGCGCCGAAGAACTGATTCGCCAGCAACTGGAGCACTTGTATCCGCACGATGCAATTTTAGGTGAGGAGTTTGGCGTACGCGTTGGGACCAGCCCATATCAATGGATTGTCGATCCGATTGATGGAACGAAGAGTTTTATTTCCGGCGTACCGCTCTATTCGACGCTAGTAGGCATCGTGCAACAGCGCGAGTGCCTAGCAGGTGTGATTTACATTCCCGCGCTGGACGAGATCGTGTTCGCCGCCCGTGGGTTGGGAGCTTGGTACAGTGCGAGATGCGAACCTCCCACGCGTTGCCAAGTTTCGTCGCGTTCGCTCGCCGAAGGTCTGTTTCTAACTTCCCAAGTTGACACTTTTTGCAAACGCGGTGCGCAAAACTGCTTTGATCGGCTGCAGAAATCCGCTTATATCACGCGCACCTGGGGTGATGGTTACGGTTACCTGTTGGTGGCAACCGGTCGCGCCGAGATAATGGTCGACCCGATTGCCAACCCATGGGATCTGGCCGCTGTGCAACCTATCGTCGAAGAAGCGGGAGGACGCTTTTCCGATTGGCGAGGGAATTCCAGCGTGTTCGGGGGCGACGGCGTCGGCTCCAATTCAGTCGTCTACGACGAAGTCATGCAAGCGTTGTCCGACAATAGATGAAGTGATCGCGCATGAATTCCGATTTGTTGAACGCAAGATTGTAGAACAACTCGCCCCGAATGTTCATGGGCCGGATTCACACGGGCAAACCCGCGGAAATCTAATGGCTACGCTCGCTCCAATACGTTTACTGAGGAGCCTCGCCGCCGAAATTTGCTGCTGGATTGCCATTGGGAGCATTCGGAGGATTCACACCAGGTTGACGCTGTTGGTTCTGCATCTGTCCGGGCTGTTGTTTTTTCGGTTCGAGCATCGAACGCAGTGCCTTGCCCAGTGCCGAGGAGTCGACGTTGTGACCGAGCTGACGGACTACAGTATGCCCTTCGGTTTTCGCGGCAATGTCAAGTTCATTGATCATTTTGCGCACCAACTCGAGTAGTGCGTCGCCGTCCGCCGAGACAAGGATCGAATTAGTGGTTGGCTCGACTCCCAAGGACAATTTGCCTTTGAACGTAAAATTCAGTCCTCCGGTGGGAGAGACGACGTCGTCGGAATAACTTCGCCGATACCCGCTATCGCCGCGTGAACCGTCGGGATTTGGCCTCGCGTTGGCTTGCTGAAACGCTTTATCGTTTGTGCTCAACAGGTCGCGATAAACGTCTTTGATCGCTTCGACGATCGTTTCCGCGCGAGAATGTTGTATCCGCACCATCGCAAATACGCGGACGTTCTTGGTGT
The DNA here is from genome assembly GCA_005798335.1 of Planctomycetaceae bacterium. Taxonomy (GTDB): domain Bacteria; phylum Planctomycetota; class Planctomycetia; order Pirellulales; family Pirellulaceae; genus Aureliella. The sequence goes on from SYJV01000156.1 coordinate 16,039, forward strand.
TCACGGGTTCGGGAACGTCCCAGAGTTCGATCAAGTCTTTGATCGTTTGTCGATCCGCGTCGTCAGCGTTTCGCACGATGATCGTGTTGGAGTCGTTGTTGGCGATAAACGAAATAGGTGGGCGTTTGCCTAACTGGCGATTTTCCGTTTTGCCGCTGCTCGACGGGGGAATCCCGTAATACCAGGAAAGAAACCGGTCGTTCGAGTTTTCCTTTTTCTCGGCTCGATCTTTGAAGTACTTTTCCAGATCGATCGAGATCCAAGTGGCGGTCAGGTGCTTGACGTGAAAAATGTCGTAGTCACGTCGAGGTGGACGTCGCGTCTGCATCAGTTCTTCCAACCGATCCAGCGCCGCAGTATCATCCGACTGCAATACCAAATTGCCGTGGTCGTCCACAAAAATCTTGATAGGAGCGACTGCTGCACGTGCAGAATTTTTGTTAGCTAATTTGTTCATCGGAGGCGCATCGGAATCGGACTGGTCGCTTGGCAAACCATCAGATGGCAGGTTCTCCGGCGGCAGACTGCCGGGTGATGATCTACTTCCGGGCGGGTCTTCGGTAGGCGTACTGGTTAGTACATTCCTGATACCACCAAACGGCCGTGAGTTGCGTGACTTGAGCGAACTCTTGCCGCCACTGCTAGACGCCTGGGATCGATTAATTGTTGTTGTAGGAGCCGGATTACTTGTGACTTTGGTTGTAACGGTGCTCTTGCTGGGTTCAGGGGATTCTGGGGGCGGCGAACTAGATTCGGGCGATTCAAATTCATCAGCTTGTGGAATGCTTAATGGGTTGGGAGACAATCGTTCCCAGTGTTCTTTTAATTGTTTGAGATACTCGTAGGTTTCCGGCTGGCGCGATGCATCGATCACTCGTAACGTGCTAGCTCGGCCTCCTTCGGGTGGAAGTTCGCCGAGCTTAACCAACAGATTTTGAACTTCTTCCATTTCAATTGCATTGGCCCACGCACGATCACGCTGTTGCTACGGTCGTTAGCGATAATATTAACTTCGGCTGTCTTGGCGGGTGCGGGTTTGGGTGCGCCGCCTTGCTGCTGTTGCATTTGCATCTGCTGCATCTGCATCTGTTGCATGCGCGCCATCTGATCGGGAGACATGTTCGTTGGAGCAGACTGCTTGCTGATTCCCAAGAACTCGTCGAGCTGTCCTTTTACCAACGAAGCACGAGCATGTTTGAGTTGGAATTCGCGAGCCAATCCGTCGAGCGCAGCAACCGATTGTTCTTGATTGAGAACCCGATGAATGTCGAGCAAGTTTCCGGCTGCGTCCATCGCCTCCAAGCGATTGGTGGATTCCAAAGCGGTCAGTTTGCCGTTGGGGCTGAGCATCGATTTGAACTCTTCCAACACATCTTTGGCAACGAGAAACGTCAGCTTGAATGAAGTCCGCAGAAATTTATGTGGCGAGTGATCGGTCAGTTGCTCCGGTTCGACTCGCGGAACCATTGCTGGATTGAGACTCGCAATCTTCACCACCGACAGCGCGCCGTCACTGTCCAGCATCGTGAATCCACGCGCCAACAAGTGGCGATTGATTAAATCTTGAGTTTCGTCCAGCGTATACGGTTTTTGAGTCGCCACGTTAACATAGTCTGCCGGTAACTCTTGCCAGTCGAGAGTTCGATTGGAAACTCTGGCCAACCATCGCAGCAGTTCCGGCCAGGGTTGGTTGCGAAACTGAAACGCGACCATCCCCTGCAAGTCGGGCTTGATATCAAACTCCTGCGGATTCGGCTTTTCAGGAGGTTCGGCAGGTCGTGGAATCGTTGTTGGGGCCGCTGGCTTGGCGGGCATACCAGCGGCGGGAGCAGCGCCGTCTTTGCCAGGCTGGCCCGCATTCGGCGGTTGACCTGGTGCAGTTGGTGATGGCTGGCCAGGCATCCCTGGCGGAACTCGAACGCCCGCTGGCGCCGCGCCGGGTGTGGCTCCAGCCGGAAAGGACGGTGGAGTCTGCGCTTGCAATAAGTGTTGATATCCGCAAACAACAAAACAGCATCCCAGCAACACTCTCCACACCATGTTTCGAAATGGTCCACTTAGGTGTAGTTTCATAGCAGAAGCCTGTTTCTAGTTAGAATCGGTGACGGCATCGCAAGCAGCTCATCTATCGACATCACACGTTGGGTGAGTTGTGCGGTACTTCGTCCTCGAAATTATTACTCGATCCTAATCCCTACGTTTGCAACTCACAGAACATTATTCCCCAATTGAGCAGGTATTGCCAGGAAGTTCAAGAAAAAAAATTCCATGTCGCACAAGATTTTGCTTGGCTTGGACGAGGCGGGGTACGGACCCAACATTGGTCCTTTGGTTATTGGTGCATCCGTTTGGCAAGTTGCCAATGAATATGATGCTCAGCGACTCGGATTTGATCTAATGCCAGTGCTGCTTGAAAAATTGTGGAAAGCTGGGGACAAACATGTACCGCTGGGTGACTCCAAGAATCTGTTCAGTCCCAATGCTGGTATTCGGTCGCTGGAAACTGGAGTTTGGAGCTTGTTGGCAGTTCATGGAGTCGGAGCATTGAAACTGGCTGAAATGATAGATCAACTTTGCCAACCGGGCACAGCGGAACGGTTAGCGGTACATCCTTGGTACGAAAGCGTTGGCCAGCCGGGGATGATCGAGCAAACACTGCCGCAAATCCGCGAGTTAAAAACCCTTGCCCGAGAGCAATTCGAACGTGTTGGGGTGAAATTTCTGGGGGTTTACTCTCGAATTATTCCGGAGTTGGAATTTAACCAACAGGTTACGGCATCGGGGTCCAAGGGACAATTACTTTCTGTACAAACACTTTCGTTGGCAGCAGCTCTAATGAAGCAATTCGATTGCCCGATTGAGGTCTTTTGTGATCGGCAAGGAGGTCGCAAAAAGTACTTGCCTTTGTTGTTGGAGATAATGTCCCCGGAATGGTTCCATATCATTGACGAAACGCCAGCACGATCGAGCTACCGGTCACTGTCGACACCGCACAAGACAATTCACTTTACGGTTGGAGGCGATGCGTTTCCACCCGTCGGATTAGCATCGATGACGGCTAAGTACCTGCGCGAAAGACTGATGTTGCTGATCAATATTTTCTGGCAAAAACACCTTGCGAGTTTGCGTCCCACTGCGGGATATCCGCAAGATGCAAAAAGATTCCGCGCGGAAATTGAACCCATAGCGGATCAGCTAGGGTTTCAACCAAACTCTTGGTGGCGAATTTGCTGATCGACCGCGCGGCACGCTTTCTGGCGATGCAGTCGTACGAGGCTTAAGTCAAATGCGCTATGCCAATAATCAAACTGACTCAGCAGTCGTAGTACATGCAAAATTCGTAAGGATGCGGTCGCATACGAATCGCGTCTACTTCGATGGCACGTTTGTATTGAATCCAAGCCACAAGTAGATCCTCGGTAAACACGTCGCCGCGCAGCAGGAAACCCAAATCGCTTTCAAGCGCACGCAGCGCTTCGTCGAGATCTGCAGGAGTTTGCGGAACTTTACGCAGCTCTTCGGGAGGCAGGTCATACAAGTTCTTATCGAACGGATCGCCGGGATGCAGCTTGTTTTGAATACCGTCGATAGCTGCCATCAGAATCGCAGCTAGCGCTAAGTAAGGATTGCAGCTCGGATCGCGGCAGCGGAACTCGACCCGCTTGGCTTTCGGGCTTGGGCTGTACATTGGAATGCGCACCGCTGCCGAACGATTGCGCTGGGAATAAGCCAAATTCACGGGCGCTTCGTAACCTGGCACCAATCTTTTGTAGCTGTTGGTCGTTGGACTGGTAAGTGCGAGTAGCGCCGGAGCGTGTCGCAGCACACCGCCAATTGCGTGCAGCCCAATGTCGCTCAATCCGCCGTATCCCTTGCCAGCAAACAACGGGTCGCCATTTTTCCAAAGTGAAAAATGAACGTGCATGCCCGAACCGTTATCTCCGAAAAGGGGTTTGGGCATAAACGTAACCGTTTTATTGCGCCGCCTAGCGACATTCTTGACGATGTATTTGTATTTCATCAGATTGTCGGCAATTTGGACCAAGGTACCAAAACGAATGTCGATCTCCGTCTGGCCAGCGCTGGCAACTTCGTGATGTTGGCATTCGACTTCGATACCGCAATCGATTAACGTCTGCATCATTTCACTGCGAATGTCGACCAATTGGTCGATAGGAGCGCAGGGAAAGTAGCCTTCTTTGTGGCGAATCTTGTGACCGAGATTGGGGTTCTCGCTGCGGCCCCGATTCCACTGCGCTTCACTGCTGTCAAGGTGGTAGAAGCCCTCTGAGGCCGTTTGGTCGTAGCGCACATCGTCGAACACAAAGAACTCGGCCTCTGGTCCGAAATAAGCGGTATCGGCGACTCCTGTGCCACTCAGATAATTCATTGCTCGCCGCGCAATATTGCGTGGATCGCGAGCGTAATCTTCGCGCGTGATCGGGTCTTGGACGCAGCAAACCATTACCAATGTCGGTAGCGCCGGAAATGGATCAACGAAAGCAGTGTCCGGTTGTGGAACCAGTAACATGTCCGATTCATTGATCGCTTGCCAACCGCGAATACTGGAACCATCGAAGCCGAAGCCGTCTTCGAACGATTCCTCTTTCAATTGAGATACCGGGACAGTGGTGTGTTGCCATTGACCAAGTAGATCGGTAAACCTCAAATCAACAGCTTTGACGTCGTGCTCGCGGCACATCACCAACACTTCTTGCGGCGACTTGGGAGACATTGACGACCTTGTCGAAGTTTGAAGTTCGCGAAGTTTGAAGTTTGAAATCTGCAATCTGAACTACCAGATGTCAAATATCAGACGTCATATTTCATATTTGAAATCTGGAATATCAATCTCAAGACTCAACCCTCACTTCCTATCCCACCGCGTCGGCGAACAGTGGAGTCGATAGATAGCGTTCGCCGAGACTAGCCATGATGGTCACGATGCGTTTGCCTCGATATTCTGGTCGCGCGGCAACCTGCGCTGCAGCCCACATGTTTGCACCGGAACTGATACCGGCCATGATTCCTTCTTGCTTTGCGAGGCGCTTGGACCATTCGAAGGCATCTTCATCATCCACGGTGATGACCTCGTCGACCAAACTGGTATCGAGGTTCTTTGGCACAAAGCCTGCCCCGATGCCTTGAATGCGATGTTTTCCTGGTTGTCCGCCGCTGATCACTGGACTGTGCTTGGGCTCGACCACAATCGCTTTGAAATTTGGGTTGAGATTTTTGATGTAGCGAGCCACGCCGGTGATGGTTCCACCAGTTCCGACTCCAGCCACGATCGCATCGATATTGTATGCCGAATCTTCCCAAATCTCTGGGCCGGTGGTTCGCTGGTGGATTTCTGGATTGGCGGGATTCTCGAATTGCTGGGGCATATATGCGTCCGCTTGCTGGGACACCATTTCGTGCGCTTTGGCGATTGCACCGCGCATGCCGTCGGCGGCTGGTGTGAGCACCAAATTGGACCCCAACCCGCGCAGTAGAGCGCGTCGTTCCACCGACATGGATTCAGGCATGGTCAACGTCAATCGATAACCTTTGGCAGCGCATACGAATGCCAGCGCGATGCCCGTATTGCCACTGGTGGGCTCGATGATGTGAGTTTGCTTGTTGATTTTGCCGTCGCGTTCGCCTGCTTCGACCATGGCAACGCCGATTCGGTCTTTTACGCTGTTCAGCGGCTGAAAGAACTCGCACTTCGCAAATACGGTCGCTTGACCTTCGGGAATCAAGCGATTGACGCGGATCATCGGAGTATCGCCAATAGTGCGAATAACGCTGTCAAATGTTCTTCCACGTGGCATGGTAAATAGCTCAACAGTACTTAAGGGATAAAACGCTCAAATATGGTCCAACATTGTATCGCACTATGTCAGATATCAAACGGGTCAGGGATATTCGCAGCGAACCCTAACTAATCCGGCATTTTTCCTTGCGCAACTTCGTCTTCCCATTGATCCATCAGTGGCCAATCGGCAGCACAAGTGCCAAAATCAGCCATGTGCAGGTATCCTCGCAAGCGCTCAATCGTGCGCTCAATCATCGCATCATCTTTGCGAAAGATTGGGCCGTGACTGGGGAGCAGCCACTTGGCGGTCGAGTTGCGAATTCTCTGCAGCGAGCGAATGAACGCAGCAATATCGCTACCGTGATGCGCGTCGATTGCACCCACACAGCCATCACGAAAGATATTGTCGCCGCTGAACAACAAGTCACCCAACCGGAACGCTAATTGGCTGTCCGCATGTCCGGGCGTGGCCCACACTTCCAACTTCAGTGAGCCGACCTCGATGATTGAGCCTTCGTCAATCACGTTTTCAACTTCGACCGGCGGCATTTCGAGGTGAATATTCTGCGCGTCAATCTCCGCGAAGGTGCGCAGTTTGTCGCCCGCAGCAAGTAACTTGGCAGCGCGCGGATGCGCCGAAACCGTGGTCTTCAACATTTGCCTGGCGGTCGCCAAACCCTGGCCATGGTCCACGTCCGCGTGGCTAGCAATCAAAGTCCGGCATTTTGAAAGCGGAAAATCCAATTCGCGAATCAGTTCGACGATTTCCTCGACGGATTCATCGTAGCCGACATCGATCAGAATCCATTCATCAGCATCGTAAATCAAATAAACGTTGCAGCCAATTACGTGCCCGGCCTGAAGATTGAGTTCAATAACATTCGGAAAAATTGGCTTGCGTTCCAGCATGAGCGATCTTGCGCGAGAGGAGATAGTTGGCGATACTGCCGAATTGTAGGCGCTAAGCGTCCAAGCCATCAACCGCTGATCGGGCCTTCTGCCCTAAAGCAATCCCCCAAACCTTCACGAAAGCTACGAAATCTTGGCTGAAATTCGAAATCGGCAAAAAAGTTAGCCGGGCGGATGCGTTTATTGGTCGCCGCACGGCTGGCTCGCGGTGAGTTCGGGTCCGGCGGTGCGAAAGTTATCTCACCGAGTTCGCCTAGTCTGGCAATTTCTCGATAAAACTCTGCGCGAGCGACGGGGTGGCCATCCGACAGGACATAACAAGGTCTTTTCGCCGGTCTGCCGAAAACTGCTTGGATCGCCCGGGAAATATCGTCGACGTGAATCAGATTCAGGAAACCGTCCTGGGGAACCGCGACTGCGTTGCCAGAGCGTAGCGAAACTAGATGAGGAACGCGATTCTGACCGTAGATGCCAGCCAATCGCAATGTTACACAGTCCGCAGATCGATCGCAGTCCGAGAACCAGCGCTCGGCCCGCAACGCTATTTCACCGGCCAATCGTGACGGGACAGGCAGTGTTTGCTCGTCCACCCACTGGGCATCTGATTCACCATACACGCCGGTGGTGCTTAGATAAATCAAGCGTTGCCAGTTGCTCGACAAAGCCCGAAAAAGATTGGCCAATCCAGTTTGATGGGTCGAAGCCGCCAATCCTTGGTCGTCGCGGTGCGGGACCGCTACCAAGACTTGATCGACATCTTGTGTGAGTTGGACCAATTCCAGATCTGGATCCAGCCAATGCCCAATCACGCACTCTATACCCGCTTCACGCAACTGAGCTGCGCGGACGGTAGTTCGCGTCAAAGCCAACACGCGATCTCCGCGAGCAAGGTAGTTGCGCGCGACCTGTGTTCCGACATAACCGCAGCCGATAATTAACAACCGCATGCTGTTTTCTTGAACCAAAACCTAGGAAAAATGCAATGCTGTGATTGCGATTTATTCATGATCGTGAGCATCCAAGCCAAAGTCGAACGATTGCCGGCAGATTTTCTGCCAGTTGCAATTTGTACTTAGGACTTTCCTATTGCACAACCGAAGTATTAACAGTCCACGTATCCGCACAGCGAATACCAGGGCAATGGGGCGGAGGAAAAAAATCACTCGCAGGTGTACATCGGCTGAATGGCACCGGTCGCGAATCGTCGACCCTTGTGTTAGCGGTTGGAACTATCTACCGCGTGACGATGTCGTTGACCTTTCGGTCCAGACTGTCGACTTGCATCTGCTGACAGGATTCGTGAGCGACCTAATGCGCGCAAGAGTCATTGTTGGGCTAATCGGTGCTGCGCTTTGCATGTGCACCACCGACTTGGCGGCCATCGAGCCATGGCTCAGCGATCCTGCGTCGAGTCGAAAGACACAAGACGACGCCATGCGGCGCATTCCATTTAACCAACTTAATCCCGCGGCCGCTCAGAACCTTCGCGAAGTGGTCGATCGTCCCAGTTTTTTTCGCCGCATGCCAACCCAAGCGTTCGCGTGCGACCAAGAGCTGTTTACCTTCCTAGTGAGATATCCTGAAGTCTTGGTCAATATCTGGGACCTGATGGATATCACCAAAGTCACGGTCGACCGAAATTCCCCTTATGTTTTTACCGGCCAAGATGGCGCGGGAACGACCTGCAAATGCGATTTGGTATACGGCACACCTGAGGTGCACATTTACCACGGAATCGGCCACTACAAGGGATCGATGGCCCCGCGCGAAATTACGGGCAAGTGCGTGTGCGTCTTGCATAGCACACATACTCAGCCGCAATCGGCCGGCAATCGTGTTACTGGCACCATGGACGTGTATCTGAAACTCGATAACTTAGGCGCCGACCTTATCACGCGGACCTTGGGACCCTTTGTGGGCAAGACGGCGGATTACAACTTTGTCGAATCAGCAAAATTCGTATCGCAGATTTCCGAAGTTTGTGAACGCAACCCGGTAGCCGCCCAAAATCTTGCTTCGCGTTTGAGTAAGATCCGACCGGAGGTACGTCAACAATTTGCCACGATTGCCGCTAACATTTCTGCCACGAGCACCCCGTCAGTCGATGCCCATCAATTCGCTTCGACAGAGCCGCTTCGCCCTAAACCGACCGAAACAGTTATCGTACCATTGATCGAACAAAACCTTGACAGTTCGTCTCGCGACACCACATCTCTTAAATTCAGCGACCAACTCGAAAGTCGCTCAAGCTCAGGCACTGGCGTAGCCCCACGCAAATCTCGCATTTACATGCGGCGGTAATAAGGCTACACGCTAGAGATTTGAGATCTACAGCTTGCTCCCTGCAGCCTGTTCCTTTAGCCTACGCCATACGCGTCTTGCGACCGTTTGATCCAGCCGAACAACTTGCGCCATGCGCAGGTCGATTGTGCGCATCGTTCCATTCGGTGGCTTGACGTAGACGAACGGCAAACAAACCGCACGAACTTTGTGCGGAATTCCTGCATCGGTCGGGATGATTTTCAATCGCATCACATCTTCGGTTGGTGTTGAGTCCCAAAAAAATGTCGGCCATTCGGAAACGACATTCAGTAGTGCCAAAAAATCCCCCCTGCGAATGTCTTCTCCGGCGACCGTCGCGGCCATTGACAGGCTGGTTGTTGATTCGAGATTCATTTTGGATTTCATGTTTGAATTTCTAGTGCGCGTGGATTCGAGCAGGTTTGGATATTCCGTAATGCTCCTAGGACATTTCGGCGCGGATTCGGTTCGCGAAGGTCCCTGGGCAAGGGGACTATTCCTTGTTCAGATTGCTTGGTTGTGGTTTACTATGGCATTCGGATTGTCACCAACTCTTGAACGCAAGTTTGTCGCATACCTAGCGGAGGCACATCGATGGCGCGTCCTGTAACGCTATTCACCGGTCAGTGGGCAGATCTCAAACTCGAACAGATGGCAAAATTGACCAAGCAGTTCGGCTACGATGGTATCGAATTGGCCTGTTGGGGCGACCACTTCGAAGTAGATAAAGCACTGTCGGTCGATGGCTACTGCGCTCGAAAACGTGACTTACTAGAGGCCAACGGCTTGCAGTGTTTTGCGATCAGCGCTCACTTGGTTGGCCAAGCCATCTGCGACAACATCGACCAGCGCCATAAATTGATTCTGCCCGATTACGTCTGGGGAGACGGCAATCCCCAAGCAGTGAATCAACGCGCCATTGAGGAACTGAAACAAACCGCGCGCGCGGCCAAGAAATTAGGCATCGGGGTTGTCAATGGCTTTACCGGTTCGAGTATCTGGCATTTGCTGTACTCGTTCCCGCCAGTCTCGCAGAAAATGATCGACGAGGGATTCAAATTGTTTGCCGATCGTTTCAATCCAATATTGGATGTGTTCGGCGAGTGCGGCGTGAAATTCGCCTTGGAAGTCCATCCCACCGAAATTGCTTTCGACCTTTACACCGCTGAGCGCGCTCTTGAGGCCATCGATCATCGCGAAGAGTTTGGCTTTAACTTTGATCCTAGCCATCTGCACTGGCAAGGTGTCGATCCGGTCGAGTTCCTGCGCCGATTCCCAGATCGGATTTATCATGTCCACGTGAAGGACGCGATTACGAAATTGAATGGTCGCAGCGGAATACTGGGCAGCCATATCAATTTCGGCGATCCACGACGCGGTTGGGATTTTCGCAGTCCAGGCCGTGGTGGTATCAACTTCGAAGAGATCATTCGCGCGCTCAACGATATTAAGTATCAAGGTCCGCTGAGCATCGAATGGGAGGATAGTGGCATGGATCGCGAGTTCGGTGCTCGTGAGGCCTGCGAATTTACTCGACGAATCGATTTCAGTCCCAGTGCGCGAGCTTTCGATGCAGCTTTTGAAGAGTGATTTACCCGGCCCAAGCCAGCAGATCGCGGTTCGAGTCAACGGTCGGCATCTCAACGTCGCGCCTGACACCAGCGTTGCGCAGTTATTGGTCGAAATCGGCATCCGCAGCGCTTTGGTGGCGGTTGAAGTCAATTTAGATTTGGTCCCCAAGCAATCGCATGCGACTAGGCTCTTGCAAGCGGGTGACGAAGTCGAAGTTGTCACCGTTGTAGGAGGTGGCTAAGTGGACGTGACCTCAGATGGCAACCTCGATGTGAATTCAGTCAACGCGTCATTTGCAGGAACCGCCAGCACGCCAACCGGCGACGTGCTGCGTGTGGGTTCGCATTTCTTGTCCAGTCGTTTGATCTTAGGGACCGGCAAGTACGATACGTTGGCGATCATGCGCGATTCGCTGACCGCCTCGGGCGCAAAAGTGGTGACCGTCGCCGTGCGGCGCGAACGCATGTACGATCGCATGGGACAGAATATTCTGGACTATATCGATCCGGCTGAATATTTATTGCTGCCTAACACGGCGGGATGCTACAATCCGACCGATGCTGTGCGCGTCGCGCGGCTCGGCCGCGAAATTCTACGCGCTCTGGAAAATCCCGGTGCCAATTGGGTCAAATTAGAAGTGCTGGGTGACAGCAAGACCATGCTGCCAGATCCGGTCGCGACGCTGGAAGCGTGTCGGCTGTTGGTCGCCGAGGGTTTTGAAGTATTGTGCTATACCAGCGACGACCCGATCGTTGCCCGGCAACTGAAGAAGGCGGGAGCCACCAGTGTCATGCCTGCGGGAAGTCCTATCGGCAGCGGACAAGGGATTCTCAATCCGAACAACTTGCGCATCATTATTGAGTACCTCAAAGAAGACGACCCGGACTATCCAGTCATTGTCGATGCGGGCGTCGGTACAGCCAGCGATGTGGCTGTCGCCTTTGAATTGGGAGCTGACGGTGTACTGCTAAATTCAGCTATCGCCCATGCGCGCGAACCGATGCGCATGGCTATGGCGATGAAGCATGCCGCGATCGCTGGCCGTGCTGCATTTCTGGCCGGCAGGATTCCCAAGCGGCTGTATGCCTCGGCGAGCAGTCCAGAGGAAGGCGTCATTACTACTCGGCCCTGGTAAGAGTCATCTTTGCACCAGCTTTCCAATAGTCTAAGTTCGTCAGGAAGAACAAGTTAATTAGCAACCGTTATCGGAGTGAACTATGACCAAATCGATTGTGCTCGCCCTCGCAATGGTCTTCGTCGCGGCAGCCTGGATGTTGCAAGGTACACATGCCGACGCAAGTAAGCCAACGATTATCCGTATCCGCATAACGGAAGAAGGCGAGAAGTCGAAGAAACTCCTTGATACGTCCGTTCAAATGACAACGACAGGAAAGATCGAATTTATTGCGGGTGGTGAGCTGCGGGTCGACCAGGACGACACAATTCAATTCGGAACACAGATTAATGGGATAGTCAAACAATTGGGAAACGATACTATCCGAGTCTCCTTGAGAATATCGCTCGGCAATCCAGTCGGTTCAGATGAAGCGACGACGCAAGTGGTCCGTTTTGAAACCCTCGAGCTGCGGGCCGAGTTGGCTCTGGGCATCGAAAAGCGAATCCACTGCGGTGGTGCGCGTTGGTGCGAGATCTTGGTTCAATAATGCCTTATTGATTATTCTATGCTTTGCCCAGCGGCGGGCTGAAACGATTAGGAATAGCCGAGAAATAAGTGTCAGGTACCTTTTGTGCGCAGCACCCGAAGGGCGAGTTTCTCGCAAAAGGTACCTGACACTTATTTCTCGAGCGATACTCAGTGAGACCTTCGCGCAACATGTCCAGTAGTATCGAAATCGCCATCGTCGATTACCAGATGGGAAACTTGCGCAGCGTGCAAAAGGCCTTCGAGCACGTCGGTGCTAGCGCAGTCGTCACCAGCGATGCCGACCAGATTGCCCGCGCCCGCAAAGTCGTCTTGCCTGGTGTCGGTGCTTTTCCCGATGCAATGCGCGAATTGCAGTCGCGCTCCTTGGTGCAACCTATTTTGGACTCGATTCAGTCCGGTAAGCCGTTTTTGGGTATCTGCCTTGGCTTGCAGTTATTATTCGAAACGGGAACCGAAGGAGGCGACCACCCTGGGCTTGGAGTTTTTCCTGGTCGCGTAGTACGCTTTGAACTGCCGAGCGAATACAAAATTCCGCATATGGGTTGGAATCGAATCCGCGTGGCGAAACCAGATTGTCCGCTGATGATCGAGATTCCACAGGACACGTATTTTTATTTTGTCCACAGCTATTTTGTTTTGCCGACGAACTCCCCGTTGTGTTGGTTGGAATGCGATTACGGCCAGCCTTTCTGTGCCGCCATATGGCGCGACAATGTATTCGCAACTCAGTTTCATCCTGAAAAGAGCCAACAGTTTGGCTTGCGTCTGTTAGAGAACTTCAGTCGGATCTAATTTCCCTACGGTGAAATCCTGATGAAGACCATCAAGCACTGCCTGCTGCTCATGTTGCTATTTACATGGTTAGGCCAAGGCTGGGCGCAAACGCAGCCGGTTGCTGGCCGCGCTAGGGGCGATACTGCGCAGTCGCTGGGCAAGATTCGCGCGGCTCTGAAGTCAGGTGTCCCCGTGAAAGTCGTTTGTTTGGGCGACAGTGTTACGGGCGTCTATTACCACACCGGCAGTCGTCGAGCCTACACGGATATGTTGGGCATTGCTCTGCGCAAATCGATGCCCACGTCCAAAGTCGAGGCGATCAATGCAGGTATCAGCGGCAACACAACAACCAATGGCTTGGATCGGCTCGATCGCGATGTGCTCAGTCACAAACCGAATCTAGTCACGATCATGTTTGGTTTGAACGATATGACTCGGATCGCTGTCGATGTCTACCGACAGAACTTGATTAGCCTGATCCGGCAATGTCGAGCTGCTGGCGCCGAAGTGCTGCTTGCAACTCCCAATAATGTAATTGATACTTCCTCGCGGCCCACTGCCAAGCTGGTCGAATACTGCGAAGTTATTCGGTCCGTCGGCGACCAGTTGCAGGTACCGGTGTGCGATATTTACCGGCACATGGAAATCTTGCGAGATTCTGATGCGCGCTCGTGGCGGCTGCTGATGAGCGACGAGATTCATCCGAATATGGATGGACATAAACTGATTGCCGAACAACTGGCGCAAACGATCACCGGATTGCCGGTTTCCCTGAGCGATGTCCCACCTCCAGCCTTTTCTCTCGCAAGGTTGCGCAGCGTAGCCGCATCGGGAAAGGTGATACGCGTCTTGGCCATGCCTCCATGGGACAAGCATATCGAAACCTTGCTGAAAGAAAGAATCTCAGCAGCTAAAGTCGAAGTTACTGCTTGGCCAACTGCCAATCTCTCGCTCACAGACGTGGAGAAAAACGCCAAAGACCGAGTGCGCGCCTTCCAGCCAGATTTGGTGGTCATCGACGTTCCGATTGCATCCCTTGAAAACACAACTGACGACGACCAGTTCATTCACTCGTTTGCCTGGATCATGAATTGGTCGCTGAACTTCGGTCCACCGACTTGGGATTGCATCGTAGTGCATCCGGCAGTCAGCAATCGAGCGAATTTGAACTCAACCAGCGCGATCAGCCAAACAGTACGGCAGTTAGTCCGGGCCCAAGATCTACCGATTGTCGACCGAACCGAAGGGAACGTGGATGATCCGATCGATCTTCTAAGGAATTGGTTGGACGTAAAGCAGTAAGGCGAGCGGCAGATGGGAATTTACAAAGGCCTGAGCGAATACAAGCCCGAAGCACAAGCGAGTGCGTGCCAGGACTGACACACTCGCTTGCGCATCAGGCTTGTAATGCTATGAAACCATCTGCCGCTCGGCTAACAACGGAAAGACTTGAGCCGAGTTAGACTGCAGCAGATTCTCGGATGGCGACTTGCAACGTCTGGAATTGCGAACGCATGAGGGCGATAGCCGTATTGTGCATGCCTTGGTTCTTGGCGATCTCGGTAACTTGATGTTCCAAGCTTACGTCGCTGCCATCATGATAGAGGATCTGCTTGCTGACATCGCGAACTTCTTGCATTTCAGTGTGAATTCGTTCGCTAGTGCCGGGGGATTGAATTGAGCTTGAGTTGGCCCCGGGCGAATTTTCACTTTCAATTGCCTCTCGCAGTTGCTGATGAAAATCCTCGATCGATAAATCTCGAGTCTTATAGTCAGGAGTGTCTAGGTTCGCGATATTACCGGCCAGCAACAGATGGCGATTCTGCGAGAAATTAATCGCTTGTTCAAGTGCTGGAATGGTCGAGTTGGATAACCAAGTATTCCACATGAGAAAACTCCGGACGGAAAGGTCGGCAATAATCGCTGCGCGGCTCGGTTAGCGATGCATTGTTTCGGTTATGAACTGCTCAAGTCCAACGCGCTTTGGTCGGGCATAGTATTGGTAAAGTAGGCTGCATGCGCGGTTCGTCCGTCGCGTCCATCCTGGAGCTGAACTGCAATCGCATCGCGCCGCTGGCTGAGCTGTTCAATTGCGAGTTGTTCGAGCTGAAGGATTTCTCGCAGCAATTGCTCGCAGCGTTCAGCGACGGTGCGGCACTCCAGTCGCGCGGCAGTCGTACGCCATGTTCGCGTTTCTGGATCGTCGAGTGCATACACCGCCAATTCGTCCTGAATTCTCGAGAGTTCGTCCATCAAGGGTTGCTTGCGAGCCAACACGTTCATCAACATAAGTGCGTCGGCATCGCTGGCCTGCTGCATCTGCACATCCGCTAGCTCTCGCAAGCTAACGAGAATTGCCAATCTTTCATCGACCAACTGGCGCAACCGAGCTGTATAGTCCAGCGAATCCGAGGTCAAAGGAACACTCCGTCCAAACTGTGCTCAGGATTTAGTCAATCGGTGCATTTACTCTAGAATTCAAATAGTCCGTGATTCTTCGACCGCTTGTCAAGCATGGCTAGAAGCAAATTGACGGCAGCCTTTGTTCCCAAACGAAATAGCAGATTCAACTTCGAAAAGCGAGGGCATTGTCGCAACGCACAATGCTAGCACTCCAGTGAGTTTGTTCTTGCGAATTTCGTTAAGGCGCAATACCGTTCAACGAACGTGGGATAAGCTTCCAGCTTGTCAATATCTTGTGCAAGCAATGGCGAAACTCCGCTACTGGTTGACAAGCTGGAAGCTTATCCCACGTTCGTTGAACGGTATTGCGTTAAGGCGAGCGGCAGAAGGAAATTTACCAATACAAGCCCGCAGCGCAAGCGAGTGCGTCAATCCAGGCGTATGTCAATCCAGGCTCTCACTCGCTTGCGCTTCGGGCTTGTACTGGTATATTCCCATCTGCGGCTCGCCTAAGGAGGAGCGCACTCATGACAGCTCGGCATACGAATCTCGGATATTCTCTGGCACCAGAAAACCAAGATGGTGCGCACAGTGAATTCTATGCAGGTGAACTAGAGTCTCCTTCGGCAGCAATCCAAACAATGGTGAAGTCTTCCAAGGGCCATTGTACTCCAATAGGCGACTGACGGCACTCCTGAATTTCTGGGCAGACAGAGCATCTAATTCAGTTCTTGCGGGTATCGACTGTTGATCCGTCGGTACACGTTCCGGCCATTTATTTGAGCGGAGCATCTTTTTGAGCATCATGGGCGCAATCGTGAATCGCAGAATGAATGTTGCGACACGCAGATGAATTGGGAACTGAGGAAATCCATCCATGGGATACAGCATCACGCGTGTCATGTGGTCACAACATTGTGACAAATCCCAATTACCAGTCTTGACGTATCCAGTCTTCAACAGACTCTCTGCATCAGCCACCGCCTCTTCCAAGCTAGCGAACTGAAGGATGCGGCGTGAGATAGTCATTTCTGTGCTGCAGATGTCTTGGGGCTGGGTCGGGAGGAAACTAGGGGTCGTATCGATAGCCAACGCCATGGACGGTCTGAATGATATTGGGTACCTTGGCGTCAGATTCGATGCGCTTGCGCAGTTGGGAGATATGCTGATCGAGCGTTCGACTGGATGGCAGGTACTCCTGGCCCCAGGCATGATTCATTAACGTGGTGCGGTCGATCACTTGGCCAGCCCGTTGATGGAGCAGCGCGAGTATCTTTGTCTCGCGCAAGCTTAAGTCAATCCACGTATCTCCTCGTCGAGCGCGCAGTAGACGCGGCATGACCTGCAAGTCGCCCATCGTAAATGGCTCAGTGATCGCGCTGGTCGCTGCCGACGGTTCGTCAACTCCCAAGCATCGGCGAGCTACCGCTCGGATGCGCGCGACGACTTCTTTGACACCGAAGGGTTTGACTACATAGTCATCACCACCAATTTCAAGTCCCACGACGCGATCAACCTCTTCGCCTTTGGCCGTGATAAAAATAATCGGCGTCTGTGGACTGAGTGTGCGGATTTTTCGGCAAACCTCGTATCCGTTCAAGCGCGGCATCATGACATCTAAGCATACGAAATCTGGCCGATGTGCTCGATAGGTTTCCCACGCTTGTTCGCCATCACCAGCTTGCAGAACGACAAATCCCTCTTCTCGCAAGACGTCGACCAATGCCGCGCGAGTCAGCGGATCATCCTCTGCGACCAAGACTACCATGCGCATGGCATCACCTGTTGATACAAACACTGAAACAAGCACCCACGGTTGATTTTCTGAGCTTGCAATCACCACCGAGCTGCCTGGCCAATTGCCGAGCGATCGACAGTCCGATCCCCGTGCCAGCCGGATCTTCCAGCCGATTACCGGCTCGGAAGAACGGCTCAAAAATTCTCTCATGCAGATGTGCGGGTACGCCCGGGCCGCGATCATCCACACAAATTTCGATGCTCGCCTCCTGCTGGTGAGTCGAAACCGACAGGAACTTGCCGTCGGCAGCATATTTTTCCGCGTTTCCAATTAAGTTCACGAGAATCTGTTTTAGGGCGGCGCGATCGGTGCGCGCAATCATGACGTTGCTTGGTTGGCGCTCGATACGAAATCCTTTGGATATCAATTGAGGTTCAAACGTCGTCAGTACTTCGTCGACAACTTCGTTTATGTCAACATCCGTCAAGTGCAGCGGTGGCTGTTTGTCGGCATGCGCAAACTGCAAAACGTTGTTGATCAGCCTCCCCAGCCGCTCGCTTTCATCGCGAATGACATCCACACGCTGAATCAAAGATGACTCCGTGGCGACTTCATCGAAAGCCGAACTCTCGCGCTGAAGTTGGTCGTGCAACAGGTCGGCGTACATGCGGATGTTCGTCAACGGCGTGCGCAGCTCATGTGAAACCTGATTGACAAACGATACACGCTGACCGGCCAAACGCATCTGGCGACGAAGGTTCACCGTTGCGAACAGGCCCAGCGAAACCAGTGCGAGTGATAATCCGGTAACCCCTAAAGCAATCGCACCGGAACTGGAATCGTACGAGGAAAACTGGCGCTCGCTGGCCGACGCGAATAACTTCCACCGCCAACCATCCAACGGTTGTACAACCGGCAATTCTGCATCAGGTGGTGTTTTGCTGAGAATTTCGAGATCACCCCATTGATAAATCACATCGCCTTCGACGTCGACCAGTTGGCAGAATCCAATCGGCGTCGGACCCGCCTGGTCCAGCTCTGCTTGGCTGGGAAGTTCTGCAATTAAATCCGCTACCCACCGGGCACGCGGCACGATGATCATGCTGGTACCGATCGATTCCTGTCGCCACCAATATCCCAACACGATTCCGCGCTGGTGATACCAAGTAGTCCAGCCGCTGCTAGAACTGTTAATGGATCGCTTGTTACTTTGAAAAAAGTTGACCGGACCGTTCGTTGCGAATTCGGTCCGGCTGCGATTGCCGGCGGCTGCGGACTGTTCATTTCCCGCTGGCAAAAATGCCTGATCGGCGAGCAACAGTTGCGCATCGCTAATCAAGCTTCGGTCCTGTGGCGCGATATGATCTGAATCCGGATAGAGCAACTGCCCGGCGGTGTCGACGACTACGATGTGTTGCACCGTGGGATTACGTTTTACTAGAGACATTTGTGCGGCATTGCGCGGTTCCACTTGCGGAACGAGGCGTTGAAACTGCAATTCGTAATCGCCAAGCAACCTCGCAATGTCACGATTAAATGGCTGTAATTGTTCCGCCAGTAGGCTCGTCGCGCGGCGACGAGCATCGTGCTGGCGCTGTGCGTTCCACATCACGGCCAATACCGCGATGGCAGCGATCGCGGTCAGCAGCAATGTCCACAGAGCTATCAAAGTCTTATTCACGTGACGATTACTTGGGTTCTCGACCGGAATACGTTTGCTGGACGGAGTCACCGAACTGTTGTTCGAGCATCAGTTTGCGACCGGCCGACCACTTTTCTCGCGACAAGTTCTCCGCCTGTAGGCTGTTCCTAGTCCTGCGTTCCTTGAGTTCTTCGACCCCGAGTTTGTTGAAGTAGCTATCCAAATAAGCGGCGTTGTCGGTCAGCTCTTTCTTGGCGGCTTCGATATCGCCCGCATCGCGAAGCTGAGTTGCCAGGCGGTTTCTTTCATTGGCTACTTGAATGATACACGAGGCCAGGATGTCTTTGTTAATCGCTTGCTCTGCCAACTTCTCATTGTCGCTGAACCGTACCTGCACGGAACTTGCCAGTCGATCGGTGGTTTCAGTAATCATGTTAGTATATTCGGCCGTGACTTCAGCAACTGTCCGTGTGGAGCCGGGCGAACCGAGCGGGATTTCTACTTCGACCACGAAGTATCTTTCTTGACGCGAGTAAAGTTGGCCGAGATCAATCGTCACCGTCTGGCCTGCGATCTCTGCCGCGTTATTCAGCACTTTCACTGGCCGGATGCCTTCGGCCAACTTGGCGACAATATGAATTTTCTGCGCGACTACGCTCAGTACGTCATCGAACTCGTTCTGGAAAACGCGTGCCAAATTCTCAGCGTCTTCGATAAAAACGTGATTACCGCTACTAGCCATCGCCAGTTTGGTCATCAGATCTTCGTTGTAGCCCAGTCCCAATCCCATGGTGGTGACGGTGATTCCTTCTTTGATCAGTGACAGGCCGAGTTGCTCCAGTTCCGATGGACTGGCCGGTCCAACGTTGGCCAAGCCATCCGACAGCAAGATTACGCGATTGACGCGTTTGTCGTCGATGAATTTCCGAACCTCTGCGGCTCCCTTGCTGACTCCAGCAAACAGTGCTGTGTTCCCCGACGCTTGAATGCGGGCGATCTTTTCTTTGATTTCGCGCCGATCCGACGCTTTGGTGGCCGGAACGATTACTTCGACCGACGAATCGTAAACTACGATCGAAACGATATCCGCATCGCTCAATCGATCCACCGCTTGCACTGCAGCTTGTTTGGCTTGTTCAATTTTTGGGCCCTGCATCGAGCCCGATTTGTCAATTACGATTGCAACATTTACGCTTTTACGCTGTTTGTCGCTGGTCAGCTCAAAACCTGTCAAACCGATTCTGAGGTGATTTTCCGCTCTGGCCTTACTACCTGTTGTAACCATCACTGGATGTGCTAGCGCCACATCCAGTTTAACCTGCTTGGCCTGAACGCCATCGACCAGCATTGTCACAGCTAACATCGCCGCAAACAACTGCAACTTCATTTTCGTTCTCCTAAATCAGTAAGTGGCCGGTGACGACCGAGAATTCGATCGCTCCACACTTTTATTAGACGCACGCGACGCGAGGGAGAGTTCAAAAAAGCGCAAGACGTTTGTAAAAGAATTGTAAAACCTGGACTGCCCAGGCGCGAGCGCAGACTCCGAGTGGCCTGCCCCCTTCGTTTAACCCGCAGCCGTAGGCGAGGACAACGTTCAGTTTTCGCGCCACACAATGCCAAACTTTGTGCTGTCCTCGCCTACGGCTGCGGGTTAAACGAATTGCCGGCCTCGCCAATTCAGGAATGGCCTAATAAAAAATCAGCGGCACGTTACTGTTGGCTCTTCCGTCCGATGAATTGGTAGTACGGAGCGCGAATGAAGGGGATGTAGGGAACTTTAGCGCGTTTTTCCTGACACCAGATGTTCTCGAAATGACTGCTCAAGTACGGCAGATGTTCCGACGAAGGGAACACATTATCGCCTGCAAACCAGACTGGCCAAAAACTGCGCGTGAACCAGTTGTGTTTAGTCATACCTTCTGCCGGATGCTTGCGGGAAACGTAAAAGTCGACAACGCCGATTTTCCCGCCCGGTTTGAGCATCCGTTGAGCGTTCTCGATGGCCGCGAACCAATCGGGAATCATCGTCAGCGAGTAAGAAAATGTAACAATGTCTGCGCCGCCTTCCGGAGGCAGCCAACGCGTTGCATCGGCCTCGATTGCTTCGACGTGGGTCCAACCTTTCTTCGCAAATCGTTCGCGAGCCACTTTCAACAACGAAGAAGCCAAATCAACGACGTAGGCCTTTTTGAGTTTAGGAATGGAATGGCTCAAGTACTCGAGATTGCTGCCCGTGCCACCTCCCAAGTCGACCCACACGCCACCTTCAGGCAGAGCAATCGTCTGAAACAACTCTTCGCGTCCTTGCAACAATCGTTTGCGAAAATCGTCGTATGCGTCGGCTTGGCCTTGATAAAAATTCTCCATGCGCTCCGCGTGGTTCTTGCCGCGAACCGGTTTGAGCAACAGGTGATAGATGACTTGAAAATCCTTGATGATGCTCATCGTTGTCATGCAACCAAGTTGGCGATGTAAAAGCTGCCGTAAGTGTGCACACGATCTTGTTGATGTAGCTCGCGTGCCAATTCATGATTGTACTGCAGCAACTCGGGCAACTTGACGTGTTTACCTTGGCGTGTGACGGTAACTTGCTCAATGAAATCTGTTCGCAGCCCGCCACTGCGCCACAGGATGCGAGTTTTTTCTGCCGCTCGACTAAGAATAGCTTGCCATTCCGATTCCAACAGAGGAAAAAAGTGGTCGGAAAGCCAATCCATATGATCTAGCAATACAAAGCGAGAAATCTCCACTGAGTTCTTCTCAAGAAAACCCTGTACGCTGTCGGTATGTACTGAGACGTTGGCTACGCGCGTCGATTTCAGTTTTTCGAAATTCTCCGGTCGCAAATATTCTGGGCAGCAATCGGGCGCATAGCGACCTGTGATGTAAACTCGCCAAAAATAATTGTCGCTCATCGGCAGTTTGGCAAACACCGCCTCCATCGAGTCCTCAATAAAGCGCAGAATACCGCCTGGGTATTGCTTTTCGATTTGCTGGCGCTGGGCCTTGGGAACTCCTAGCATCGACAGCGTCGTATCGCGATTGAGCGCGAAACGCATCGTGCGACTCCAAAATTTGTCGCGAATTCGCTCGTAGATTTTCGTTTGCTCGTCCAGCGATGTGGCCGCCAATATCTCATTCACTTCGGGGCGAATCTTGGCAACTCGGTCTATATAGAAATTGATCATCCTGGCGAAGCCGCCCGATGTACCGCGAAAGTAAAACGATCGCTTCGAGCTGTCAAAGAAGCCGATGTAGCGATCCCAATAGTCTCGCGCCCAATCGGATAATTCGTGGCGCAGTGTCGATTGATAGATCGCCGCCGCGTACGGATGATGACCGTCGCCGAAGAACTTGTAAAAGTCCTCGAATTGCAAACTTCGCAGGCCCGCGACTTTTAACTCAAGCAACGAGTTCTGGCGCGGATTCATATCTACCGCGTGCACGTGAGCTGGACCAGCTAGCGCGTAGTCCAGCGCATTGCAGCCCGCAGAAGTTATTACCAGCACGCGGTCGCTGGACGTCAACTGCAAAGCCACACGATCCAGCCTCGGGTCTTCCCAGCAGGTGTTGTAAACTAAGTTGTTGCCGTGGACCAGGCGAAAGACTCGCCCACTTATCCAATCTCGCATTGACATGAGGGAAGCTTTTTCACGCTAGATTAGCTGAAATAATGGAAATAATAGATCAGCATGGTAGCTCGAATCGCAATTTCTGGCGAGGGCCTTCGGGGATCGTCAAACTGTCCCGCTGAGACAACCGGATAGTTTGCAATATGTACGGCCCTGGCGTGGGTTGGCGAAGTGGAGTGTACGCAAGTCGAATCACGCGTAGTTGTCGGTGGCTGTCCCCGTGAAGTAAACTGAGGATAGTATGGAGTTCCTCCCTTTGCACTGACGAGGCGAACTAATGCAAGTTGTAAAAGTTGTGGTGTGGCAAGATGGTGAGGTCTGGCTGGGTTACCTGCAGGAGTATCCAGACTATTGGACGCAAGGCGAGAGTCTCGATGACCTGAAAGAGCACCTCAAGGATCTTTACGCGGATCTTTCGGCCGGTGCGATCCCAGGCGCACGCCGCGTCGAGGATCTGATTGTTTCATGAAACGTATTGATCTCATAAAAACCATCGAATGCTTGGGGTGAAACCATCGAATGTTTGGGGTGCGTGCTCATCCGACATGGTGCAAGACACGATTGGTATCGCAATCCAACCACTGGAGTCTCGCAGCCTATACCGCGTCACCGCGAAATAAAGGAACTTCTCGCACGCCATATCATTCGCGAGCTCGGCGACGACGAAGATCGTAGTGTCGAATGAACGGGCTTGCAATCCATGCAGAACAACAGCAGAAGGACCGAGTCACGCATGCAGCCGAGCGAGCGAACAAATCGTTCTTGGCATGGGCGGTATGTCGGCCCGCCGACTGATTTCATTTATTCGTCTGGTGGTTTTGACGACAAATCCTCGACGTCAGAAAAGTACTGGAGAATTGTTGCGTTTCGCGCGGTGGTCTTGGCAACGCTTCTCGTCGTTGCCATGTTTTCGATTTCGATATTCATGTTGCCCACCAAAGCAGATAACGACGCACAGTCACGACTACTCGGTAAATGGGGACTGTACCTACCCAAATCTAATTGGACAGCGCCATTTAGTGTGCAAGGCATGGCTTTTCGCCCTAGCCATTTCGTC
>SYJV01000157.1 GCA_005798335.1 Planctomycetaceae bacterium
GATGCGGCCCGCGTTCGCTGCCGCTGGCAAGCTTGCCGCTCCATTGTTATTCGTATCTCCACCCGCCGCATCGTCGCGTCCTTCAGTGAAGACAATTGGTTTAGCTGCGGTACCGCGGGCGTCGAGCGTTCCGTTGACAATAAGGTCTGCAGCGAAGAACCCAAACTTGACAACTTGTCCGGAGCTGATCATTAACGTTGAGCCTGCTGGTACTGTGATATCGTTGTCGAGCCAATAAACAATGTCGGGATCATTCCAGAAACCATTGCCCACGATCGTACCGGAGTCTACCTGTAAACCGTTGATCACGTTACCAGTTGCCGATACGCCACTGATGGCAGGGTTCGATGCGAGGTTCATACTGATGGCCGCGCTTGCATTGTTGGAGTAGGTGTTGTTCGTGAGTGTCGGGCTCGCATTCGCAACACGGACACCATCGACCCCTGAGTTTCGAATAATGCTATTAGATACGGTCACCGATCCTCCTTTGATGGAAATTTGCCCATCAGCGGACGATCCGCCATATCGCGTTTCGACGTGATTCAATGCGCCAGTACTTCCCGAAACAAATTCGATTCGCCCCCAGTTTCCATTGTTCGGGCGCGATGCACTTCCATCGCCGTTTGTGTCACCACCGATATCGTCGCGAAGTTCGGTAAAAACGATTGGGCTAGCCGTCGTCCCGCTTGCGTTTAATGTTCCTTCGACTCGCAATTCGACCGCGAAGAACCCAAACTTGATTACCGTGCCCGGTTGGATCGTAAGCGTCGCTCCGGCTGGTACTCGCGCGGTGTTTGAAATGATTTGAACTTCGTTCGGCGTGAAGACCGTTCCATCGGGTATATCACCTGACCAAGTTGCAAGTAAACAACGCCTCTCGAGAAATTCGAGCTGGAGAGTTCTCCTCAAACTCTCCTTGGAGCGAAATGATCGGCGAACAGTTGATTTTCGACTTGAAGGGCACCGACGGAACATGAATGGTTCCTCTTCGCGACATGGAGATTGGAAGGATTGATCGTGATCAATCATTCCTTTATAGCCCAACCTTTACCAAGGTGCCAGAAAACGACACTTCTTGTAAGTCGTCGGTATCGTTGCGAACGGACCTCTTTGTCCCTGGATCACTGTAGTTTCAATGTATGCAGACTGTTTTGTCATCTATTTGAAAGGACCAACCATTCCATGGACGGCCGAGAGCGATCATCAAACACAAGGGGGCAGGGACCGACCACTACACAGCTCAATCTGAGCCGGCGGAAAGAACGTCCGGCCCCTTGCCTGAGCGTTTCTCGTAATGGCCGTCACCCATTTTGACATACTTGGTAAATCCCTTGGCATCCAAGTTCTTGTCAGACAGCGTCTTTTGCATTCCCATCTCCGACCATTTTCCAGCGATTTTCGTTGGCGATATTACGCGCCGAACTGGCTGGCCGGTACGTGGGTGCTTCGTCAAAATCGGCGAGTCCATCGACTGCAGAAACTCGAAGGTCTCAGGTTCTTCTCCTTCGGCAACAATCGTTTCGTAAACATAGATTGGCATTTTTCTGCTCGGCTGAGTGAATGGTCCTGGCGTTTGCTATAAATTATAGCTCGTGGTTTTCTAATCGGCGAGTTTGGCTATGTGGTCTGTGACTTGACCTCTCATCAAGGCGAAACCCTCAATGTCGCGTGCAATTTTGTTCAGCGCCGTTTTTATTTTTTGGCAACTGTTGGCATGCACTCACGGGCAACCTCCCGCTCGAGCTCAAGAAAATTACCCCGTGCATCCGGATTCGCTCCAGCGAGACACAGTACCAGCAGGCAAAGTGATCGACGGTAAATTCGACCAGTCGCAAGTATTTCCCGGCACCCAGCGAGAGTATTGGATCTATGTTCCCAAACAATACGACGGCCGGTCGCCGGTTTCCGTAATGGTCTTTCAGGATGGACGGAATTACGCGCGGCGTGCGGGAGGCTTTAACGTTCCCAATGTGTTCGACAACTTGATCCACAGCGGCGAAATGCCTGTGACAATCGGGCTGTTCATCAATCCCGGTGTGGTACCCGCCACGACTGAAGTGGCTCAAGATCGTTTCAATCGCTCGTTTGAATACGACAGCATGGACGACCGATACGCCTCGTTTTTGATCGATGAATTCATGCCGTACGTTGAGCGCCAGCACGACCTCAAGCTGAGCAAGAATCCGAATGATCGGGCCATTTGTGGATCGAGTTCAGGTGGAATTTGCGCGCTCGTCGTGGCGTGGCATCGACCGGATCAGTTTCGCCGCGTGTTCACGACAGTGGGAACTTACGTCGGCCTGCGCGGCGGCCACGAATTTTCCACGCTGATTCGCAAAACGGAACCGAAACCTCTGCGAGTCTTTTTGCAAGATGGCAGCCACGACAACAATATCTACGGAGGCGATTGGTGGATGGCTAATCAAGCCATGTTACGATCGCTGGAATTCTCCGGCTATGAAGTCAATCATGCGTGGGGCGAAGGCTACCATAGTGGGAAACATGGTGCCGCTATTTTCCCCGATGTAATGCGTTGGCTGTGGAAAGACCATGGCAAGGTACCCGTTACTGTCCACCCAGATAAATCTCGCAATGAAGCGAGTCGATTTCTCGTTCCCGGCGAGGATTGGGAAATAGTCAGCGAAGGCCATCAATGGGCTGAAGGATTAGCAGTCACCGAGGACGGCACTCTTTACTTTACCGATGTGCCAGCCTCTAAGTTGTACAGAATCACTCCCGATGGAAAACGAACTCTTGTTGTCGAAGACACCGGGAACGCCAACGGCATTTCGCTTGGGCCTGATGGTAAATTGTATGGTGCATGCAGTGGCGCCCAACAGATACGCGCTTGGGATCTGAAAACGATGAAGATGGAAGTCGTGGCCGAAGGTACTCGCAGCAACGATATCGTCGTGCGACACGATGGTACGATTTATTACACCGATCCATCAGCCGGAAAAATTTGGATGCTAGACAAACACACTCGCGCGCGTCGCGAGGTCGATGCATTCAAAGACTGCAATGGCATTGGCCTGAGCGCCGATCAATCTCAATTATTCGTCGCGCATTTTCCCGGCCGATTCATTTACTCTTATATGATTGATAACTCCGACGGGTCCCTTGAGCACAAGCAACCGTACTATCATCTGGAAGTTCCGATCAATGGATTGCAAGGACACGTCGACGGCATGTGTACCAGCGAAGATGGCTGGTTGGTTGCAACAACAGAAGCCGGCGTACAAGTCTGTGACCAACCTGGCCGCAGCCACCTGATTCTCCCCTTGCCACACGGATCGCGGCGCCCCTGTTACGCCGAATTCGGCGGACCGGACCGCACGACCTTGTACGTCGCAAATGTCGACAAAGTCCTTAAACGCAAGACAACTCTGAAGGGTGCTTATCACTATCTAGCGCCCATCAAACCACCCCGGCCACAACTGTAGTGCACTTCTGCGGCAGAAGACTCCCGAGGCTAAAGCCTTTCGGTTCACTTTTTATCAACCTCACGTCGAGCTATTTCCTTCGCTTGGCTGTCTTTGCTTTGCGTTGTTCGCGCCTATCGTAGATTGCGAGAACTTTCTCACGATCAGAACTCATGACTTCGCGCGCGATGCAAGCGAGCTGAAAGGCGATTTTCTTGCCGTACTTATTGCAGGAAAACCTCGTGTTTCTGCGGTGTCCATCTTCGCTTTTCCATGACGCAATATACGATTCGTAGCGACAATTGGGATATCGCGCATCGGTATCCGAAGAAAAATGCACACCTACGACTCCGGAGGCGTTGCGGTTGGTCAGTTTGCCTCGCGTGCTAGTCGGCGGCGGCAATTCTGCTTGCCACGCCTGATAAACCAACTTGGCCTCGGTCAGACTTTTGCGTTTGCCGCCATGTGTGGCATCGGACAAGAATTTGGAACGCCGCGTCTTACCGCGTTTGATACGCACCAGCCAACCGTGCACGTTTCGTTCATCCGAATCGACCCGAGAATATCCTTTCGAAGATCTACCTGCCACTTGCCCAAGCCTCCCGGATCAAAAGCCATTATAAATGCTGAAGGTTGAAGTATCCACAATCTGCACATGGCATCGCTTGTCAACGCATCGTCACTTTGCATGAGCATAGTATATCTGCTCAATGTCTAGCTCCCAGTCTACACAAACCAAATGACACGACGAATCATAACGGGCAGTTTATCAGGCTGATGTTGAACCAGCATTGTTCGCGCGCGGGCCTTCGCCTGTTATTCAAGTTATTCCATTGCATTCCGGGCCATCCGCCGCAACAATGTGCTATCGCGTCGCTATCGCGTCGCGACATGGACGGTCGTTTTTTTTGTTGTAAGTTCGGTGGTTATTTCCTAAGGGATCGTACCATGATTTCCTGTTATGGGTCAGTCAAGGCTCGAAGAGGTTTTACATTAGTTGAGTTGTTGGTGGTGATCGCAATTATCGGTGTGCTGGTTGGGTTGCTATTGCCTGCAGTGCAGGCAGCTCGCGAGGCAGCTCGACGAATGCAGTGCAGCAACAACCTCAAGCAATTTGGTTTGGGGCTACATAACTACCATGATGTTCACAAAGCCTTTCCGATCGGAGCAGCGGGACATCGCGATTTGAATCCTCGTTCAGGCTGGCAGCCATTGATTTTGGCGTTTATGGAACAGACCGCCTTATACAACCAGCTCCATTTTGACGGCCCGCGACCGGGAGCGATCTACGGAGGCGTACAAGGCAGTGTGACACGAATTGTATTGCCTGATCGCGACGAGGCTGGTGAAAAGCAAGTTCCCTATGCGATGTGTCCAAGTGATCCGTGGCCGAGCCGTGTGCCTGGCGCGACGAGCACTCCGTACAAAACGACCGCGAATTGGGCTCAGTCTACCTACACCGGTTCCATCGGTTCTCAGCCGACTCCGTCCACCAACAGTGCCTGCGATCCTTTCAATGTTTACGCGCAAACGTTTCCATCCTCATGCCCGCAAGCGGACATACTTTACGGACGCAGCAACGTACCAGCGTGTGTTTCGGGAATGTTCTCTTATTGGGGCGTGACGATACGCCTACGCGATGTATCGGATGGTACCAGCAACACGATCTTCGTGGGTGAAACGCGTCCTGACTGTCACTCTCACGCGACCTACGGGTGGTGGTTTTCCAACGCAATGGGCAACGCGCATGCTTCGACCGTGGCACCGATCAACGAATTCAATACATGCACGACCTCACCCAGAATCAGCAACCCAGCTTGCCGTGCAAACACAAACTACAATTACTCCTGGGGCTTCAAGTCGTTCCACACCGGTGGCGTACAGTTCTTGTTGGTCGATGGCAGCGTTCATTTTGTCAGCCAGAATGTGGATCATCGCAACTACCAGCGGCTGGGAGGGCGGGCTGATGGACAAGTTGTATCGGAGTTCTAATACGAATATGATCCAATTGGTTAATCGTCTATCTTTGCTGGCGTGTGTGATCGCGCTGAGTGGTTTTATCGCACTGTGTGGTTGTGGTGGCGGCGACGGTCCCGAGTTGGCAGACGCGGGCGGAGTGGTTACCTACCACGGCAAACCAATTGAAGGAGCCAACGTAGTTTTCATTCCCGACAGCGGCCCTGCAGCTTACGGCACTACGAATGCCGAAGGAAGGTTTGTTTGGACTACGCGTGAAGACCGAGGCGCAGCGGTTGGGCCCGGCAAAGTCGCCATTACTGCGGTCCCAGCCTATCAATTCAAAAGCGAAGCAGAATTAACTTCTGCGACGATCAAGAAAATGGGCCAGTCGTTGATTCCAACCAAGTACGGACGCGCAGAAACCAGTGGCCTCACCGTCACAGTCGAGAGTGGCGAGGAAAACGATTTTACGCTGGCTCTCAAAGACTAAGGACATGAATGCTACTTCAAGTCAAACTTGAAGTCATTTGAGCCTTGTTTAACCAGTGCTCGCAAACCTGAAGTATCGGAATTCGCATACTTTTCTGGCAGCAGATTCTTGGACCCACCGGCGGCAGCACCACGTGCGCTT
Source organism: Planctomycetaceae bacterium (assembly GCA_005798335.1). GTDB lineage: Bacteria > Planctomycetota > Planctomycetia > Pirellulales > Pirellulaceae > Aureliella. The sequence continues at coordinate 6,013 of SYJV01000157.1, forward strand.
ACGGCTGGAGGTGCGTAATTCTCGGCCAGGCCCGGAGGGGCCAATTGGCCCGGTGGTGGAGTCTTGACGGCCACTGGCGCATCGCCGTCATACTTAGTAATCTTGACTTTATATTGACCGGCAACGGCACCATCGGCAGGACTGAAAGTTGAAAGCTCAAAAACGCCTTGCTTGTCCGTTGAACCGAAAGCGTTCCCTTTGCCTTCCATCATCTCGAACGTCACCGTCGCATTTTCAACCGCCTTACCTCCATGAAAAACCGTTCCCTTTACGGGATAGGTTGGCGGAAAGTCGGATACAGAACCGCATCCCAACACTAAGGTTATAGGGACCAAAAGCGTCGCAGTGAAAACCTTGCGCAACCAATCACTGACAAACTCACAACACATACAAACTTTTCCTACCGGTAGTCGGAAGAACACCTCTAATTAATTCCATTTAAAAGCAAAGTGCAAGCTCGCGTATGCCAGCTTGCACTTTAACTTGACACTTGAAAAACTACTCGCCCAGCGAAGCTACTTCGCCGCCCGACTTGGATCCCAGCGCTCCCCAAACTCCATAGGGGCTTTGCCCTGACGTTGGATTTGGTGCAGTTAAATTCCCGGTATCTACAGAATTGGAAATAAATCGCACAGAGCCGTCGGCGAATGCGCCATTGACGCCACCGGTATGATTGCTGCTGGGAGGCAGCAGCGAACTAACCGAATCTGCGTTCCCATTATTGTCGTTAGCGCAACCAGGTGCATTCGGGCCAAGTACGGTTGTGAAACCAACTCTTTCCGGCTGACCGTCGGTCCACAATGCGCCAAAGCGTGCTTTTACAACTACGCCGGCTCGGAAAAACTGGCCGGCACTTTGGGTCAAGCAGATTCCAGGTGTCGTAACTATCGCAGCCACACTTGTCGCCAATCCATGGCCATTCTTGATTTGATTGGCAACGACCGTACTGAGACCTAGATCTGCTTTAAGGTGTTCGCTCATAACGATCGTATTGCTCGTACCGTCGGTGATTTCACCAATTTTCGTGCACAACTGGCTGCTAAATACGCCACGCGATGTCGTCAGGTCCCGAACGTTGGTTATGGTATCACCCGCACTGACCGCATAATTGTTCTGGCGAATATTGTTGGGGGAATTGAACACCTGACCATCCGAAGGACATTGCAATGTTCCAGGACCGCGATTCCAAACGCTCCACGAACACCATGCACAAGGTCCATTCGGAGGCAATCGAGGTCCGCCTACTCCTGCGTAACCCGTAACACCTGTTGGGTCGCCAGCCGCGATAGCCTGAGCCAGAGGCCCCTGTTCGACGAAAGCCAGCAACGCAACAAACGCTGACAAGCGTGAGCCATTGCTTTCCACTCGTGAATTTCCAGCAAACGGAGCCGAGCCGACACCAGTTCCTCCCTTACGCGCCGGAAACTTGCCGTAGGTATCATGGTAGTTGTGTAACGCCAAGCCCCATTGCTTCAAATTATTGGTACATTGCATTCGTCGTGCTGTCTTGCTTCTTTTGGAAGTGGAATTTCTGGAATTTGGGTTAACATAATCCACTTTCCGGAGGTGTTCCATGTCTAAGAATCGAAGAAGTTTTACGGCACTACAGAAGGCTGACATCGTTCGTCGGCATTTGAAAGAC
>SYJV01000158.1 GCA_005798335.1 Planctomycetaceae bacterium
ACAAGTACCCAACGAAAATAAAGGTCACCGATGAAGAGCTCGCAAAGTTGAAGCTGAAACGCGATAATTTCCACGGCGAGTGGAACTACTCGCTCACGCCTCGAGTCCGAAAGTTGTAAAAGTTATTTGTTCACAGGCCCTAAGTCACTTCATACGGAATCTGCTCCGATCGTTGTTCGTAAACGGTATAAGCGACCTCTTGAGTATGTGTTTGGTTTTCAACGACAGGAACTTCTTCCGTTACCACGTTGGGCACCCATACGCGACGCGAAACTGTTTGAGTGGTAGGTGTTGCGGCGACGCTGTAACCACAATCGGGAACAACACCTGCTGCATGAAATGAACCACAGCCGGTGTGCGCTCCCATCGAGCCACAACCACCGCAATCGCTACAGTCGCCGCATGATCCGCAGCCACGTTGTGGGCCACAACCGACACTCGCGCTACAGCCAATCCCTCCGGTAACATACGATCCACAACCACCCATATTGAAGCCGCACCCAGAACCGTACGACACACTCGAAGGTTGCTCCGTCGCGAACGTCATTCCACTTACTACGACTTCATCGACGCGAGTTTCCCAATGGCCGTAGTCACGAGTAACAGTCTGGGTGTTCGTGGTTGGAATGCATACTTGCACGGTGCGAGTTTTCGTTACCGGAACCGCGTTGGTTACCGTCTGAGATTTCGTTTGCGTCTCAGCTTTGGGAACATAGACCGTGTAAGTGAACTGCTCGTCCCGCAGTTTCGGAACTTCGACTTCGTATTCTTCCGGTTGCTCTTCGACATGCGGAACTTTGACGGTATACGTTTCTGAAACATCCTTCCAGACAGGGACAGTTTCAACTAACTCGACGGTCTTCTGGCTGGTTTCTGGTACCAGCACACTGTACTCGATGGTCTTACTTTCGGTCTTGGGAACCATCACCGTCTTGGATCGATAATCCTGCACTTGGACCGGTTCAGTGCGCGAGACCGTGCGTGTCCGGTAGCGAACTTCGTCTTGATATTCTGTTCCAACAACGGCTCGCGATTCGGTAACGTATTGGGGCTCCAACACTACTTTATAAGCCGTGATAGGCATACACTCCACCAGTTGTCGCAGCTCGGTATTCTGAGCCGCAAGAGCGTTATTGGAGTTTATGGCACTGACGGGGTCATGCCCTGAATCTGTTGGCCCCGTCTGATGAAAGGAATGTTGAGCCAAATATCGTTGGCTTGCAAAGTTCTGTACTCCGCAATTGCCAAGCGCACCACAACCTGCGACGCCGCAAGTATCGCTGCAGCCGCCTATGCGAATTCCGCCTACGGCGTACAGACTTAGATTCAACATTGCCACTAAGGCAACCGTCAAAGCGTTTACAACAAGATGCTTCATTGTTTTCTCCAGCGCCAACATTCCGCAAATATTTCCGAGTTTAACGATTACAGCGACTTTGACGGCATTCTAATTCGATTAAACACAAAAGCAATTCGGTTCTTTGGCGATGAAAAGACCTGTGAGCTAACTCATCGAGATGACCACTGCTATTCGGCTGGCTCAATACCTCGTTTAACCCCGTTTAACCCCAATACCGTTCAACGAACGTGGGATAAGCTTCCAGCTTGTCAATATCTTGTGCAAGCAATGGTGAAACTCCGCTACAGGTTGACAAGCTGGAAGCTTATCCCACGTTCGTTGAACCTTTTCCGCCTAAGGCTGCGGGTTAGGCGAGTTTCTGGTCGGGACAATCCAAATTGTAGGCTCCCAAAATGCAGGACTAATTGCAATTATCGAATTCGAATGCGTAGAAACCGAAGCTGGCTCTGGATGCTCGCTCCAGAGTTTAATTTCTGATATTATTGGCTGGTTGAACTTGTGATTCGTTCAAACAATGGCATGCGGGTTTCGAAATGGCTGGATCGCATCTAAGAGTATTTCGATTCGCACTCCTGTTCACGAGTGCCTTGAGTACTGCGACTATCGCGACCGGCGACGAGCTCCATTCGATGCAGCGGTCTTTCAGCCAAACGGCAAACGCAGATCTCCGCTCCACCGTCAAGCCGAATTTTCAGCGCCACATAGTTCCATTGTTCGGTAGGTTGGGCTGCAACGGCCGAGCGTGCCACGGCTCTTTCCAGGGTCAAGGTGGATTTCGGCTGTCGATGTTTGGTTTTGACTTTAAGGAAGATCATCGTTCTTTGCTCGAGGCGGAATCCGCACGGGTCAGTATCGAAGACCCGGCATCCAGCCTGATATTGCGCAAGCCAACTTCAAGCGAAGATCACGAAGGTGGTAAGCGGTTTGCATTTGACAGTTGGCAGTATCGAGTGCTCAAGCGATGGATAGAAACTGGTGCCCACGAAGATAGTGCTCAAGCCGGAAAACTGCTTCGCCTGGAGGTTCTACCTAACGAATTGCTTTTCACGCAGGCGATTTCAAGCCAGCAACTGCAAGTAATTGCACACTGGGATGACGGCAGTCGAGAAGATGTGACCTGCTTGTCCAGGTTTCATTCCACGGACGATGGCATCGTACAAGTAAACGACCAGGGGCTAGTGAAATCGGTTGGCAAAGGGGACGCCCATGTCGTTGTCAGCTACGATGCAGAAGTTGCCACGATCGAAACTCTGCGACCGGTTTCAGATGTTACTCTCAAAGATTACCCACTCGTCGCGACGCCAACAGAAATCGATCGGTTGGTCGCAGGGAAGCTTCGCAAGCTTGGGATCGTTCCAGCGGAGATCTGTAACGACGACGAGTTCCTGCGAAGGGCCAGTTTGGATATTACGGGTTCGTTGCCGGTGCCTGATGAAGTTCGCGAATTCGTATTCGATCAGCGTGCTGACAAGCGACGTCTGAAAATCGACGAACTTCTCAATCGTCCAGCTTTTTCGGTGTGGTGGGGCACGTTATTCTGCGACTACACCGGATTGAATGCTCCTTTGCAGCTAGGCAATACAGACTTTGCTAAACCCGTAGGCGATCAGTGGACCGAGTGGATCGAACGCAAACTAAGAGACAATGTTCCCTACGACAAATTGGTCGAAGGCATCGTGGTCGCCACCAGTCGAAAACCGGGCCAAAGCTACGACGATTTCGCCGCCGAGCAAAGCCAATTTACTCGTGCGCGCAATCCCGTTGATTTCGCGGCGCAGGACCAGATGCCACACTTTTGGCAGCGCGAGAATATCAAAGATCCGGAACAAAAAGCTCTGGCGTTCGCGTATTCATTTCTGGGAGTGCGATTGGATTGCGCTCAATGTCACAAGCATCCGTTTGATCGGTGGACAAAGCGCGACTTTGATCAGTTTGCTGTATGTTTTGAGCGCGTTCGCAAAGGAGTCTCGCCAGAGAGCCAATTCGCCTACGATGAAATGGTCGTGGAACTGGGCGTTACCCGATTCACAACCGCAGCCGAGCGGCGTGGCAAGTACCTGCGGTTGGCGGCAGAAGGAAAACCAGCACCCTGGAAAGAGGTTTTCATTGGCGAGCCGGAGAAAATCAAAGCACTTGATGAAATCGTGCCCGCGAAAATACTCGGTGCAGACGAAATGAATCTATGCGAAGACGAAGACCCGCGCGTGAAGTTGATGGCCTGGCTTAGGTCCAAGCACAATCCCTATTTTTCCAAAGCGATAGTCAATCGTGTCTGGGCTCAGTACTTTGGACGCGGGATTGTGAATCCACCCGACGACCAGAACCTGGGAAATCCTCCCAGCAATTCGGCTTTGCTGAATTATTTGTCCACCGGCTTTATTGAAAACCAATTTGACTTGAAATGGTTGCATCGGCAGATCGCCAACAGCGAAACTTATCAAAGGAGTTGCCGTACGAATTCGACCAATCGACTTGATGAGCGAAACTTCAGCCGAGCGCTGGTCCGGCGGTTGCCTGCTGAAGTTGTCGTAGATGCGATCTTGCAATCCACTGCCCAGTCAAGCAAATTGCCGGAATTTCAAACTGTGATGAAAAATCGCCGCATCGGCGTGCAGGCTACGGCCGACCAGCGAAGAACTGAGTTTGGGTTAGCTGTCTTTGGCAAGCCGTTAAGAAACACCAATTGTGACTGCGAACGTGAGATGTTGCCCTCGTTGCTTCAAAGCGTTTACTTGCGCAATGACCAAGATTTATTGGCAGCTCTCGATCGCAAGGACGGATGGTTAAGCGAGCTAGCCAGTTCATTTGTCGGCAAGCTTCGTACCGAAGATGCCGGTGAGTTGATTCACCAAGCGTACCTGAGAACGCTCAGCCGCTTGCCTGATGAAGTTGAATTGACGCGCGCGATGCAGTATTTTGAAGACTGTGAAAACCGCGCGGAGGCTATGCACGACTTAATGTGGGTTCTGATCAACACGCAAGAGTTTGTTACTAATCATTGATCGGTTGCTGAAATGAGACAAAGAATCGGGCCACGAAAAATCAGCCGCCGGGCATTTGTGCGAGTTGGCTATCTAACCGGACTTGGCCTAAGCCTTGCCGATCATTTGCGTTTGATGGGCACTGAGCAACTGCCTGCTTCAGCAACCGCCGACTCAGTCATTTTTGTGCACTTGGCGGGCGGCCCAAGTCACCTAGATACACTGGATATGAAGCCCGAGGCACCGGCGGAAGAAAAAGGGGAGTTTCAAAGGATCGACAGCCGCATAATTGGCGTGCCCGTGTGCGAACACTTGCCCAAGCTGGCCTCGATGCTTGACCGTTTTACATTGCTCCGAGGGATTAGTCACTCGGCCGGCGCTCATCCACAAGCGGACGAATATTTGTTCACGGGTAACCGCCCAAATCCATCCGTCGCATTTCCCTCGCTGGGTTCGGTGCTCGCCAAGGAGCGCCCCGTGACCGATGAATTGCCAGGCTTTGTTTCGATTCCGTCCAGCGAGATGAGTCCAGGGTTCTTGGGTATGGCTTACAGTTCGTACAAGACCACAGCGATCCCGGTTGCCGGTAAACCTTTCGAAGTGCGTGGTCTGTCGTTGGCCGATGGATTTACGATTCCTCGCATCAACCGCCGCGAGCGCCTGCTGCGCGACTTGGATACGCGGTTGAGAAAAGCGGAAGCGAACAGTTCCGTCCTGGAAGGCTTGGACAAATTTGCGGAGAAAGCGAATGCTATGATTCTGTCGGAACGCGCTAGAAAAGCGTTTGATACGCATCGCGAGTCGGAGAGTATTTCGAAGTTGTTTGCGGCCAATGACGCTGGTCAAAGTCTCTTGCTGGCTGCTCGTTTGGTGGAGCACGGAGTACGGTTTGTCACCGTAACGCTGGGTGCTTGGGACACGCACTTGGATAACTTCAAGAATCTCAAGAACCAATTGCTGCCCCAATTCGACGCTGGGATCACGGCACTGGTGCAGGCGCTGCACGACAAACGCCTGATCGAACGAACACTGGTCATTGCAACCGGTGAGTTTGGACGAACTCCCAAAATAAACTCGAACGCAGGTCGCGATCATTGGCCTAGGACGATGTGGACCCTGGCCGCCGGCGGCGGTGTACGCTCTGGAAATTTAGTCGGAGCGACTGACAGCAAAGGGCATGGCCCCGACGACTCAACTCATCTAAAACCCGATGACTTGGCGGCGTCGATCTATCATGCCTTGGGCATCGATCATCGACTGGAATACATCACCCGCTCCGGTCGCCCCGCGATTTTAGTCGCGGAAGGCAAAGTAATCCGCGAAATGTTTGCGTGAGCCAGTTTCATCTTAGTCTCGCGGAACACAATCGTCCCGTTGCCGTTGAAACTCGAATCAATATACAAACTCACTTCCTATTGAGAATGAACATGAAACTCCTGCTTGGCGGTTTGGCGGCATATTTGATTATCAACGTAGTGCAGATCGATCAGAAATTGGCGCATGCAGACTGGCCTCAGTTTCGAGGACCGAATGCAACGGGCATTTCGACAACTGCAATTGCGTTGCCAGAAAAATTCTCGGCCACTGAGAACGTAAAATGGTCAGCCGAGGTTGGAGACGGAGTTGGCAGTGTGGTCGTGGCCCATGGACGTTCCTTTGTCAGCGCGATGACCGGACCAGAAACGGTCAGCCTGTATGCTTTCGAAACAAAGACCGGCAAGTTGCTGTGGCGACGCGACTGGCCAACCGGCAAAATGCAAGAGGTACACAAGACTAACAGTCAAGCCAGCTCGACTCCCGCAGCAGACGAGAGTCGCTGCTACTTTTACTTTAGTACCCTTGGGTTGCGCGCGGTCGACGCCAAGACGGGTACCGATGTTTGGCATTATTCGGTGCCGACTCCGTTTTTCGTTTTCAAGTGGGGACCAGGGATGTCGCCCGTTTTATGCCGCGACATGATTCTGTTCTGCCAAGATGACGATTTGAATCCTGCTTTCTACGCGATCGATAAAGTTACTGGCAAGTTGCGCTGGAAGGACGATCGCTTTGACATGGCAGTCAACTATTCTCATCCAGTCATTTGCTCCGCGAATGGACAAGAAGATATCGTCGTTGCGGGAACTGGATTGCTGATTGGATACGATCCGCAAACGGGAAAACGACGCTGGACTGCGAAAACTCTGCTAAGAAATATCAAGACAACTCCCGTTGTCGAAAACGGCGTGGTGTACATTTCCGTACAGAGCGGCGGCATCGCGAACCAATGGCTGGCGTCTGTTGACCAGGGTACCACCGGGAATCGAGACGGCAAAATCGATAAACGTGAAATCCAGGAATTCGTCGGCAAAACTCCCATTCCAGACGCATTCTACCGCAAGACTTTCGATCGCGGCGACGAGGACAAGAATGGCTTCTTAGAAGGTCGTGAAATGGATATCGCGTTTATGCATCCAGACAATTTTGCGGGTGCATCTTTTCAATCGCTTGGCGACAAAGCCGCCGAACAGTTTATCGTTGCCGTGCGCGGTGGTGGTACCGGCGATGTTACCAATTCGCACGTATTGTGGAAGCATCCAACCAAACACACTGATCACATCGTCTCACCATTTGTCTCTGGCCAGCGCATGTTGTTAATCAAAGAAGGAGGCATTAGCACTGTCTTCGATACGCGTACCGGCAATTCCCTACGCGAACCGAAGCGAGTCGGTACCGGCGGCAGCTATTTCGCATCGCCGATTTCAGCCGACGGTAAGATCTTTCTAGCCAGTGACAACGGCAAAGTGGTTGTATTGAAAAACTCTGCTAGTTATGAGGAGTTGGCCAATAATGATTTCGGCGAGAGTATCATATCGACACCAGCGATCTCCGCCGATGGCCTGCTGATTCGCACGCGCACCAAACTATTTTGCGTCGCCAAGTAGTACGTGCTGACCGCAGCATAACGAAAAACCCGGACTTATTGTGCCAGAAGCTTAACCGACGCACAATCCTAAGGATTGAACCTCATCTTGGGGTGATGTGGCATTGCATGTCAAGTGAAGACACGGGTAGCAAGAAAGACGATATGGAATAGTCCCGGAGGGACAATAGCTTACTGCCGGTGGTGTGAACCACCGGGTGAGATGCGAGTTAAGAACGAAAGGCCCGAAGGGCCGACAGCCTCATGCCGGTGGTGAAAACCACCAGGTAAAGTCCAGGCCAGAAGTAAAAAAGTCCCGAAGGGACGACAGCGCGAGCATTGTCCATTGCCTCTGTAAACACATTTATCTACCTGAACTCCCAGCGTGCTTTTGTCCCTCCGAGACTATTCAAAACCGACTTTCTTGTTGTCGGTGCCTTATCGCTCGCTAACGATGCCACACCTCCGCAGAAAATAGTTCACGGTGTAGGGTGTCATCTTCATCCTCGCTGGTGCTATTTGACGAGCGCTTGGATGCCTGAATCTCGATCGAACGCCCCGAACGCTGCTGGTCGAAATTGAGATGGGCGGCTACACTTCCACCAAAAATGAGACTGTTCTGTTTTGGTTTGGAAGCGGTATGCCACGAGATTTCTTACAGGGTTGCAAAGAATATTACGATGTTGTCGTGATCGGCAGCGGATTGGCCGGCATGACGGTCGCCAATATTCTTGGCCGTGCAGGGCATAGCGTCCTGCTGCTTGAACAACACTACAAACTGGGAGGTTTGGCGACATGGTTCCGTCGCCCAGGCAGCCACATCTTCGACATTTCGCTGCACGGCTTTCCCGCTGGTATGCTCAAGAGTTGCAAGCGATATTGGAACGATGAAATCGCCTCGAACATTGTTCAACTGAAGAACATTCGCTTCGACAACCCCATGTTCTCGCTCACGACGACCTTTAATCGTGAAGATTTTACGAAATTACTGACCGGTCGCTTTGGTGTTCCAGAAGAAAACGTGCGACAGTTTTTCGACACCGCCCGAGGAATGAATTTCTACGACGACCAGCGCATGACCACGCGCGAGCTGTTCGACAAGTTTTTCCCAGGTCGCGAGGACGTAATCCGGTTGCTGATGGAACCAATCACCTATGCCAACGGCTCGACATTAGAAGATCCGGCAATCACTTACGGAATAGTTTTTTCCAATTTCATGGCCAAGGGCGTGTACATTTACGAGGGCGGCACGGATGACCTAGTTACCAAGATGCACGCCGAACTTCAACGCAACGGAGTCGACGCGCGGGTACGCTGCGAGGTTTCGAAGATCGTCGTTGACCGGAACTCGGTGAAGGCCGTGGTCGTCAATTCTCGCACGATTCGCTGCGGAACTGTGGTCAGCAATTCCAATCTCAACGCCACGATATTCAATATGGTCGGACAGGAGCAATTCGATGCTCAATTCGTCGAACAAGCGCGCGCTGTGCGGCTGAACAATAGTAGCACTCAAGTTTATATGGCGCTCCGAGAAGGCGAAGAGATCGATGAATCGACCGGAGATTTGCTGTTCAGCTCTACCGCTCCCTTGTTTCGCACCGATCTGTTGCTCAGTCGCCAAATTACCAGCCGTACCTTCAGCTTTTATTACCCCCGCACGCGGCCTCACGGCAAACGTCGATTCGCAGTCGTCAGCAGTACAAACGCTCGCTACGAAGATTGGGCGAATTTGGACGAGCAGGAATATGAGACCAGCAAGCAAGATCTGATCGAAACCACGCTCGACGCGCTGGGCAAATACGTCCCAGGAATTCGCGATAAAGTTGAACACGTCGAAGCTGCCACGCCACGGACTTTTCAACATTATACCAAACATCTGCTGGGCGCCAGCTTCGGCACAAAATTCGAAGGACTGGCGGTGAGTCGCGCATTGCCACAACAAATTTCGGGACTCTACCACGCAGGCAGCGTCGGTATCATCATGTCGGGCTGGCTAGGAGCGATCAATTACGGAGTTATTGTGGCCAACGATGTGGACCAGCGAATGATGCGTGCTGGCCAGTCAGCAGCGGACACCTCCAGTTGAACAATGACGCGGCCTAAGACTTTTCCCATGCTCGGTTGCGTTGGACCTGTGGAGGAATTAAGTTGCCAAATTCACATGTCGATTTGATTTGCTGTTCGAGTAACTTTCGCTATTGGGATGTTGCACAATGAAGAAAATTTGCCTCGCAAGTATGTTCCTGGTGGCCGTCGCGCTTGCGCAAGGAACTGCCGTAGCCCAAAAACAAGCCGCCGTTCCGCAAGCGCCCGACGTCGCGGCACCCAAAGTCATGCCCGATGGTTCTCCCAATCAAGGGTTCATGGACGCTCACCAGCGCTTCGTATCGATAGCCAAAGAAGGAACCTCGCAACTGGTTTTTCTAGGCGACTCCATCACCGCGGGCTGGGGTGGTGGACCGAGGAACACCGATGCCAGAAAATCTGTTAGAGACATTTGGGACAAAGCGTTCGGACAATACAAGCCTGCCAACTTCGGAATAGGCGGCGACCGAACGCAGCACGTTTTGTGGCGCATCACCAACGGAGAATTGGATGGAATTAAACCGAAAGCCATCGTACTGATGATCGGTACGAACAATTCTGGCGCTGACTCCGCCGAAGGAATTGCCAGCGGAATTAAGGCGATCGTCAAAACCATTCGCGAAAAACAACCTCAGGCACGCTTGCTGTTGCTGGCCGTGTTCCCGCGCGGCGAAACTTCATCATTCCCGCAGCGTGAAAAGCTCACCAAAGTCAATGCAATGATCGCCAAGCTCGACGACGGCCAGCACATTCATTATCTCGATATCGGTCCGAAATTCTTGCAGCCCGACGGAACATTGACTAGAGAAATCATGCCCGACCTGTTGCATCTCTCCCCGGCTGGCTACCAAATCTGGGCAGACGCCATCGGCCCCAAGTTAGCTGAATTGATGAAATGATTTTTGTGCAGTAGCTGAACAATCTGGAGACAAACACATGGTGCACGAGTATTTGTCCCTCGGTGCCCACCGGCAACTCATTTGGCGCAAGTTACCCACCGCCTCATACTGTATGATTCGATTCCGTATCAACTGGTTCTCCATAAGCCGCCTACTTCACTAGCTGTGTATTCAGTTCACTTGACTTCAATGGATGATTCGACGCAACTTCCCATTCAACGACATTTTGATCCATATGGCTGCGATCTAGATGCACAACGGGCATGGGAGAATTTCGGCGGACTAACCCTTGAGGAAGCACAAGAGAGGTTTCGGCAGCACCCCGAAATCTAGCAAGAAGATTTCATGTTTATGGGTGGTAAGGCATTTGCATATTACTATCCTGTGATTGCCTCTTATCTTCGCGAAACACCACTTCTGCCACTGGAAGATCGCGGTGATCGCGAAGCTTGGAGTCTTCCCCAATGCATCAAATATCAATTCGAAGAACCGAACTATACGTATGTCCGGCGCCTAAAACGCGATGTGCTTGATCTTTGTCACTTTGTTCGCAAGTATCTAACCCCGTTTGGACTCGAACCCGAGGAATTGAAGTCGTCGCCGAGTTCCGCAATGGCCAACTTGTACGGCACGAATTAACTTGAACTTGCAAGGCACAGAACAACGCGATCAATCGGTGCTGACGTAATGCGGAGTTGGGCGCCGCAGAAGTCGAGCGTCGCAAAGAAACCCACTGGTCTAAACGCAATACCGTTCAACGAACGTGGGATAAGCTTCCAGCCTTGTTATACCCCACATCTTTCTTGACATAAGTTGACCAATGACCAGTTTTCCTAAATTCCCCAACGTTACCTCGCTAGCAAAGAAAATCGATGTAAGGATCTCAAGAAAAGTATCCAAATCGATCTTGATTCGAGGGAATTGAAGGTTAGGAATTCGATCATTCTTATGTCAAAAAAGATGTGGGGTATAACAAGGCTTCCAGCTTGTCAACCTGTAGCGGAGTTTCGCCATTGCTTGCACAAGATATTGACAAGCTGGAAGCTTATCCCACGTTCGTTGAACGGTATTGGG
>SYJV01000159.1 GCA_005798335.1 Planctomycetaceae bacterium
CACTAATCACTAATCACTAATCACTAATCACTAATCACTAATCACTAATCACTAATCACTAATCACTAATCACTAATCACTAATCGCTAATCGCTAATCATCCCCACAATGAGTTGAAAAGCCTGGCGCTCGTCGTGCCGATAACATGTAGCAAGCTTCTCTTGCTGGCTGAGCCAATTGCAGAGCGCGACCATATCGTTCCATGTGATCTGTGCCACGGGAGATTCGTCGGTAACCTTGTAGCCCGGCATGTTCCATAGGGCAGACTTTTTTTCGATAACCGTCTCGTCGGTCTTGCCCGAGTTGCCGCCTCCGAAACGCTCAGTCTCGGTTACATAATTAGTCGCGACGACAACCGTCGAAATTGACCGACCGTCACTTCGGTCGCGCCGATGCGAAACGGCTGGGTGAGCCGCACGCGATGCTGCGGCTGCTCGTCGATCTCGATGCGAGTTCGCTCGACGCCGGCTGGTAATTGCCGTTTGGTGTCAGCCCAAGCGGCAGTCTCCTCGCGCAACTCGCGCGAGCCACCCATCATGAACTCGCCTGGCGGAATCAACACGAGCGACATACCGAGCGTGTTCGTCGCGTGGAGCGGCTGGCCGAGGTGTTTGGCCCAAGATTCTTGATGAAATCGAGCTTGTTGAGCATCGAAGGGGGCAACCGCAGGCAGAGGAGAATCTGCGGCAAGCGTGGTGGTCACGGCAAGTATCACAATGATCTTAGTGAGGATTCGTTTCATCGAAGATTCAGACTTGGGATTCGGTGGGCTGCCATGTCGCGGGTGATCGAAGTGACTTTGCACCAACCAGCGCGCATCATTCCCGAGCAACGACCACTCGGTGCCAACTCAAACACGCTGCCGACCCATGAACATTCGGGACGAGCTGTTCTACAATCATTCGTCAAGCGACTTCGCACCAACCAGCGCGTAACATTCCGGAGCAACAATCACTCAATCCGTTGATTTCTGGTCACTCAAAACCGTTGGTAACAGGAATCTCGGCCAGTTCTCAAGAATAGGTTCATGACGTTATTATTTCAGGCGATTATTGGACCTGGATAGGTTGCGATCCAGATCGCAATGGTTGACAATCTCTCAAACCCTTTATTGTTTTCCTTTGTGGAGCACTGGACCATGATTTGGCGACGCCTGCTTATGCTTTTCGTTGTTTTCAACTTGGTAACATTTTCGGAATCACACGCACAAGAAAAGTTCCATGTCTATCTGGGTACCTACACGGACGAAGAGAGCAAAGGCATCTACCGGTGCTTTCTCGATCTCAAGGACGGCAGCCTCTCGCCGGTGAGTCTTGCTGTCGAAACCAGTAGCCCGTCATTCATTGCGTTTCACCCCAACAAGAAATTCCTCTATGCGGTGAACGAATCCGAAGCCAAGCTGAGTGCCTTTGCGATCGATTCTTCGACCGGACAATTGAAGTTCCTCAATTCACAGCCGTCCCAGGGCGGAGCACCTTGTCATTTGGTAGTAGATCCAACGGGCAAACATGTATTGGCTGCCAACTACACCGGTGGAAGCTGTCTTTCGGTTCCGATCAACGCGGATGGCAGCCTTGCAGCCACGAGTTCGTTCCAGCAGCATCAAGGAGCTAGGAAGCATGGTCACTCGATCCACTTGGACAAAGCAAACAAGTTTGCTTTGTGTTGCGATCTCGGATTGGATCAAGTCATCGTTTACGCGTTTGAATCTGTGAAAGGTACGCTCACACCGCATGGAGTTTTCGCGACTCCCAAAGGAGCTGGTCCTCGACACTTCGCTTGGTCACCCGATGGAAGGCGAGCATTTATCAATGGCGAATCGGATCTAACCCTGATCGCATGCGACTACGATTCAGAGCGTGGAATGCTAACACAGCGCCAAGTTCTTTCGACGTTACCAGCGGACGTTGTCCGCAAGGGTGGTAGTACGGCGGAGACGGTAGTTCATCCCAACGGGAAATTTGTCTACGTTTCCAATCGGGACCCCTACAACTCGATTGCGATATTCGCAATCGATGAAAAGTCGGGAGACTTGAAGTCCGTCGGTCATCAGAGCGCTGGTATCAAGACACCTCGCAATTTCGCTATTGATCCCACGGGCAAGTACATGCTGGTCGCGAACCAGTCGGGCGGCAATGTCAGCGTTTTTCGTATCGATTCGTCCACCGGTCAACTGACGCCAACCGACTCGAAAACAACCCTTAGCAAACCGGTTTGCGTCCGATTCATGGAAGTCAAATAGCTACGCTCCCATGGCGTGCGTTCCATCTAGATCGCAGCATTGGCTCCGACTACATGGATGCCAGCAAGTCTTTGGGGCTGATCGGACGCTCGGCGAATTCGGCTCGCTCGCTAGGTCCTGCGCATGGCTACAACTGGGTCGAGTTTGGCTGCGCGCCATGCTGGGAGCAGGCTGGCGATGATGCAGAGCGAGATTGAAATCAACAATATCAACACAGCGGGAAAGATTTGAAATTGAAACAGCTTACCCGCAATCTCAGTCTGGGTTCGAGATTCGACATACATCGCAAGCAGCGATTGACCGCACGCTCCGATCATTAGGCTCAGTAGAATTGCAGCCATGGCTCCGATTACTCCCAAGGTCGCTCCTTCTGCGATCATCAGCTTTAGCACATCTGAGTCTCGCGCTCCGATGGACTTCATGATGCCAAATTCCGGCGTCCGTTCCACAATCGACATAGTCAGTGTATTGAGAATCCCAACGACGGATGTCAGCAAAATGGCAAGAGCAATGCCGTAGACGATCCAGGCGCTGCGATCAATCTGGTAGTCGATGTGTTCCAGTGCGGCCAACGAGGAATGCGGCTGGTAGTGTTCGGCTTGCAATGCATTGCTTACATCTCGGAGATGGGATGAACTTTCAACGACAACTAGGGCGTTGAAAAACGAACCTGAATTATTCTGTCGTTGGTAAATTTCTCTCGCCAAATCAGGATGTATAAGAAGAGCTCTATTCTCATCATGGAACCATTGGCGAAATAGAACGGTAACAGGGTCTTCCTGTCCGGAATGGACGATGCCACGCACGATCAACGGTTGTGTTTCAGTAACTTCTGGCGAGACTTCCGTCGTCTGAGCGCCAAGAAGTTCACGAAGCTGCGACTTTTGTTCGTCTGTCAATGTTGTTTTATCCAAATCTCCCATAAGCTGAAACAACGTCTGCAGGAACTTCGTCTGCTTCTGGATCTCGTCGATACCAAATTCGCCCCATTTTGTGGTCAACAGGTTGTAGATGTTTGCCACCCGTTGCTTGGCACCCAGATATTCTATGTTCAGCGGTTTCCCAATAAGTTTGGGAAGATCGGCATCATTTCGAAATCCCAATTGCCATGCCAGAAACTCATCGATCAACACACCTTCGCGATCGTTGACATCAGGCACTGCTCCTGCCAGTAAGCCATCTTCGAGGGTCCTACTGTGAATATTTATTGCGGCGGCGCCCGTTGGTAACGAGCCGGTGTCGGTTTTGATAACGCAATTTGACGTCGCCTCGGGGAGTACAGCTAGCACATGAGGAATCTTGCGGATCGAATCTAAATCGTCCGTTGTTATTTCGTGCCTGGTATTGCGAATCCGCCGCTGTTGATTCCATTGAACGATCAACGCTTTGCGAATTCGTTCTCGTCGCGATTCGCTCATCTTAGCATCAATCACTATTTCGCCTTCAGGTGGTTCTTGCCAGGCGTGTCCTCCGGGAAAAATGTATATCTGACGAGCAAAGTCAGATGAATCGAATAACGCGTAAATTGCGTTTCGGACCCCAGATGTACCAGCAGCAGTCATCAGTAGCACGATACAACCAGTTACTATTCCCGCCAGATTGAACAGTGTTCTAACACGCCGTTGCCAAATATTATGAACGGCCATTCGAATTACATCAGAAGTTCGCATGCTGAGAAACCTCCGTAATTGATTCCGTTTTCGATCAACCTGATTTGCATCCAGATGTTCTTTACGCCGGCCACTACCTCGGTTGACCGAGCCGCGCACGTACCAATTCTGGCAAGAACTTCATCGGCACCGAACCGTGATCCAACACTGCCTCGTGAAAGCGGCCAAGCTCAAATGCATCTCCTAGTTCGCGCTGCACCTGTTTACGCAGGCGATAGTGCGCCATGCGTCCGACGAAGTAAGTGCTCAACTGAACCGAGCTTTGCTTGGCGCGAACTATTTTCAAGCGCGCTTCCCCTTCGGATTGATAGGCGTCATTAACGAGAAATCGCAGCACCTGGTCGTCATCGATTTCCGTGCAGTGCATTTTGTAATCGAGAATCGCATTGGCCACGGCCCGCAAGTAGAATTTCAATTGATTCAGCCTCAAGGCCAGCTCTCCGTTACCGTAACCTTGGTCGAGCATCATTTGTTCGGTGTAGACGGCCCAGCCTTCGATAAAGACGCCGGATTGTAACACGCGTCGAATGAGCGATGGGCACCGATTGGAATATTCCAGTTGTACGTAGTGCCCGGGAAAGGCCTCGTGGATCGTCAGTATCTGCAGCATGTGTCGGTTATACTCTTCCAAAAAACTGCGGATCTTCTCCGAGCCCCAAATCGCTGGCGGTGGGCTGACCGCGTAGTAACTCGAACCTAGTGGGTCCAACGGCAAGGCGGAGTCGAGGTAAGCCAGCGAGTTGCCGCGCCGAAACTCGGGCATCTCAATCACTTGGCAGCGATCGGTCTGTGGCAATCGAAGAATGTCTTTCTCCTTGATGAAGTCTTGGATGCTGCTCACGGTAGCACGCGCATCCATGATCAGCGCGGCCGGTTCACCGTGCTCCTGACCAACCGCCGCGGTAACCAAAGCAATCGTAGCTCTTCGGCCAGCTTCATCGTCTGGAGGAAGTGGACGCTTGGGGTGATAGCGGCTCCAAAGCTGTCGCGCGACCACGTACATGTCGCGCTGCACGCGAACGAATTCCGCTTCCGCCTCCGCGAGCACACGATCCGCATCCCAGCCAACGTCCAGGACAAGCTCGAGTTTGCGCGAGAATTTCTCTTTTCCCAATCGCCACTGTCCGTTGGCTCGAGGCAGCAAGTCCCGTTCGAGGAACTCCTGGTACTTTTTAAGCTCGTCGACCGCGACCGATGCGGCTTGCTTTAAAGACTCCGTATGCGCCGATTGACCGACGAGTTCAAAGATACCTTTCTCGTAAAAGCCTATGGCCCCTCGATTCTGAAGGATAGCGGTATCTAAGATCGGTCGCGGTGGGTTGCGGAGCGTTTCCCGCGCAGTGGCCACGATGCGCGGGATCTGCTTCATCCGCGCGATAGCATTCTCGACGTTCTTTTCCTTCGGGAGCGTGGATTGCGTCAGGAGAGAATAGACGCTGTTGTTCGGCCTGGAAAAGGTGTCAGGAACCGTTTCTTGACGAATGAACCCAGTCATGGTCGGCACAAACAGTCGAGCGATTAGGGCAAGAGAGCACGATTCGACCGCATGGAAGGCCCAAAAAGACCAAAAACGGTTCCTGACACTTTTGTCCGCAACCCGGCAATGTGTGGACCAAGGCTTGGTTGGCATGGGTTGGATCGACGGCTGCGTTATCCGATCATAGTCGCTGGGTCATGGATCAACATTTGGAAGACCTTGAACGAGTCTGTAAAAAGATCAAAGAGGTGGAAGCACGCATGGAAGGAGCGACAGCAAAGGACAACGTCGTGCAAAAACTGATGAGTACGAAAGGCGTGGGCTTGGTCACGGCGGTGGTGATGCGAGCCGAAATAGGTTCCTTCGACCGGTTTTGTAGTGGTAAACAGTTGGCTCGATATTGTGCGGTGACTCCGAAGAACGCCTCCAGCGGCAAACGTCAAGCGGACGGTGGTATGATTAAGGCTGGGAGTTTACTACTGCGATCGATGATCATCGAGGCGGCTCATCGACTGGCGCGTTATCAACCCAAATGGGAGAAAATGAAAGCTGACTTGAAATCCAAGGGTAAGCCGGCATCGGTAGCGGCCGGTGCGGTGGCCAATCGCTGGGTGCGTAAATTGTTTTGGGAAATGCGCGAGGTGAGTGAAAAAGAAGCTGCGGCGTAGTTTTGAGAAAGGATGGATGCGATGAGAAAGCAGAAGACTATTAGGCTCTCGGTAGTGAGGTGAGCTCGTTGTGCCACTGGGCGGTTCCACGCGGAGCAGCTCGTCGCCAGGTGGGGCAGCCTCACGCCATTTCGAATCCCAACTTGGGCTCAATGCTCGGATAGAAGAATGGGAGCACCGAAAGTTTTCCGCCGTGTATCGTCAAGCAACCATCCCTGTTCATTTCACGCTGCCTCCCTGCCGCGTAGAGGTTTAACGCATACTCGCCAAACTCGAAGTAAAAAGAAGTGATGACCGGACCAATCGATCCGATCACCACCACTTCGACTTCGGCCCCAGTACCCCAGTACGGCGCTCAGGTCGCTCCTCAGCGTTGCCTTATCCTCCGCCTGGGCTGTTTCAAAAATAACTCACAAACTACGAAAGGCAAACTATTGACTTCCAGGGTGTTTTCATAGAAGTGGCACACTAAATTCACGCCATCCCGACAGTGCCACCCTGCCGTGTCCTGAGCGTGCAACGGACCGGCAATGAACCGCATCTTTCCCATCAAAACATCGTACCATTTCTTATCGTGATGCAAGGTCCGCGATGCCCTCCCGCTCTTCAACTTCTGGGGCGCCGCCTCCGCGCAATCCATGGCCATCGTCACGCCCGAGTGGAAATACATTCACTGGTATTACGGAGGCGAGGGGATGAAGCGGACGGAGGAACTCTTCCACCTGATTGGTGACTTCGAAGCCGGCCATATGAATGGGTTTCGAGATCGACACAACGTGTGCCGGACGTTCGTCATAGTCACCTTTACTTGGCAGCCAAACTGTTCCACCACCAGTTTCCTTTGCCTCTAGCACTGCGGGCGGAAGCTCAGCCTCCTCGGAGCCCATGCGAAACCGACCGGCTTCGATGCGAACGAACTTCATCCCAATCGAATTGGTGAATTCCTTGCCCGTCGGCAGGGCAGTTTCCTGCTGGCCCGATGCAGGCACAGCGCACACTACCATGACGAAAAGAGATAAAACCTTTGACAAAAAGGGGGCAGGTACCGTTGCCGCAACGGCCCTGCGGGTGCTGTGCACAACGGTACCTGACCCATTTTTGAACCATTGAGACTTCATGGTGGACCCTTGTTGATGCGCAACAGGATGAAAGCTTATCGATCGGAAGAGATCTTGACGTAGTCGCGGTAGGCTTCTGCGATGTTCACCGGCTGGTTGCTCGGCGAGGCGTGAACAAACACGCCATATCGGAGGCGAAAAGTCTCGCCTTTCTTGACGATGACCTCACTGGGTTCGCCCTTGGTCAACGCCTTCCGTCCAAACGGATTCGCAGCCACAAAACCATAGTCGCGCGCATGATACCAACACGGCCTGAAGTTCCCTGGATGCGGCATCAGAGTGATGCCTAGGTGAAGTCCGTCGATGGTCCCGCTGTAATCGCACCACGCTGCCGCTTTGCCTCGGACCTGTTTCTCATTCTTTTCGCCGGTGCTGATGGTTATTTGCCCACCCTGTTTTACGCTGAGCTGCGTGGCAACTCGAATTCCCAGTCCCATCTCTTCTTGGTCGCCAAACACGAAATCACGCTCAGCCGATTGGAATTCGGAGTCCCAAACGATTAGGGTACCTGCCGGTCGAGCCATAAAAGTATAGCGACATGTTTCCTGGCAAATTCTCCCTTGGCCGTCGTTAGCCTTGTATTGATTTCGAACGGTAAACGATCCAGAACCGGCGGCACTTGTTGGCTTCTCGAGAAATCCATCGTGCTCCACTCGAGCCTTATTGCGCCAGCAGTCGGCCCGGCTGAGGTCGCCAAAGGCTAGCCAAAGACCCGGGTGCAAGGTCGCATGATCGGTCTCATCTTTTCCTTTGATGGGCGGATGATTGCGTGTTACCTGAACTCCGCCGGGAGCTCGGAGGTGCGCAAAGTGAGGTCGTGTAATTTCCTCATCCCGGTAGTAGTAGGTCGCCATGGAGTGATCTCCGACGACTATTTCGACTTGCCCCGGCGCCTCCCTAAACGACACAGAAGGCTCAGCCGCAAATAACGCTGATTTGCCGACACAGCCAAGAGCGACCAACAGGCATGCCAAATTCTTGAGAGAGTTCATAGAGTGATCTGGGTTAAGGATGTTAATGTGGGCAAGGCCTGGGCTGTTTAAAATTCGATCTTGACACATAGCTCGAGCGCGCGAGATTTGTTCCGCATTCGTGCGATAAAGATTAACCGTGTGTTGGCTGTATGGCTCATCGCAAAAGTATTGCAACAACAATGCGTCGTACGAGCGTAATAACAAGGGTTTTTGGCTCAACCCCGTTGCATTACTTTTCGGATGAGCCATTTGTTCAATCGTCCCATAGGGACTGAATGTCGGTAGCCAACGATCAAAATACAACCAACCGTCCCGTAGGGACAAAATGTCGGTCGGGCCAGTATGTTTACCTCCAATACCTACAGCATGTCCCTACGGGACGAAACGCCTTCAACGAATGTCGTTTCTACCAACATTTTGTCCCTACGGGACGGTTACGAAGAGCGTTCAACGAATCAAACACCCTTCGGCACGGCCCAATGGTCTTTGCGATAGGTTCGACTTACAAGGCGATTCGCTTCCTCGTCTCCGATAATCTTCTCTGTGGCCGGATCGAAACGCAAGGAACGACCTAAGCGAGATGCGATGTTGGCTAGATGGCACAATGTCGACGACAAGTGACCGACTTCGATGGGAGCGTTTGGCTGCACATCATTCCGAATGGAGTCGATGAAGTTTGGCCGGTGACCGGCCGTTTTAGGTCGCTCTTCACTGATCGGGATCGGCTTTTTATCCGTACCAAACACCTTCAACACACCGCGTTTGCTCAGCAACATCCATCCCTTTGTACCGTAGAAAGCATTGCCATTGTCAATGTCTTCCAGGCCATACCGCGACCAAAGTCGCATTTCAAAACACAGTTGCCGGCGCTGGCCAACTTTGCCGCTGCCCGGATAGTCAAACATCACAAACTCAGTGTCTGGGAACTGTTGCTCGTCGTCGAAGAACAGCTTACCGCCCATGGCGGAGACGGTGGATGGGTGAGTTTCCACGCCCAGGCCCCAACGAGCGATATCGATCTCGTGGACGCCATCGTTGCCGGCGTCGCCCGTACCAAAGTCATACCACCAGTGCCACGAATAGTGGTGCCGATTCTTCTGGAAGGGAGCCAGTGGTGCAGGACCAACCCAGAGATCGTAGTCAAAGCCTGTTGGCGGTTCGCTGGGTGACGCATAGCCAATATTCTTACGTTGCTGGACGTTCCAAGCTTTGGCTATCAGCACGTCACCGATGATGCCACTGCGCAGCAGTTGGATGCCTTGCGTAATCAAGCCGTCGCTACGACTCTGCGTCCCATGCTGTACGATGCGTTTATTTCGCTGAGCAGCCTCGACCAGCAATCGGCCTTCCCGAATATTGTGGGAACATGGTTTTTCGACGTACACATGTTTGCCAGACTCGCAGGCGAGAATCGCAGCCGGAGCGTGCCAATGATCGGGTGTCGCGACCGTAACCGCATCCACCGACTTGTCATCCAGTAGTTGCCGCAAATCCTTAACGACCTTGGGTGCCTTGCCACTGATTCTCTCGACTTCCTTCGCCGCGTTATTGGCGTGCGCGGTATCGGGATCGCACACGTAAGCCAACTCAACGCCCTTCATACCCGCAAAGGAGGTGAGCAGACCGGTCCCCTGCCCGCCGCACCCAATCGCCCCCATGACTATCTTCTCATTTGCTCCCGCTGCCTTGGCCTGTGTCAAGCTAAGGGTCGCGAGAGTAGCCAAACTCGCACCGGTATGTTTCAAAACTGTCCGACGATCACTCTGCACCATGACTGAACCCTCAACTATAGTTTTGCGGGAGAATTACCGTTCAACGAACGTGGGATAATCTTCCAGCGTGTCAATATCTTGTGCAAGCAATGGCGAAACTCCGCTACAGGTTGACAAGCTGGAAGCTTATCCCACGTTCGTTGAACGGTATTGCGACACCTTTTTTGTTGCGGAACTATTGTAGAACAGTTGTTCTGTCGTGTGTTAACGAGGTTTCTTTCCAGGTCTTGCTACCTTGATAGGGAACGAATTCTTCTCCTCCTTGACTTCGAATGTTAAACCGGAGGTATCGTACGCTTGGTAGCTCGGGTCGATATCGATGCGCGGCGGAGTGCCTGGCGGCGGTGCCGCCGAGAATGGCACTGGTGGGGCAACGAGTACGCGATATTTGCCTGGCAGAGCGCCATCATTCGGATTCTTAGAACTCAATTGATAAGTTCCGTCCTCTGCGATCTCCCCTCGAGCCATGACAAATCTATCCCCCACCTGCATTTCAAACGAGACCATGCCGCTGGGCATTGGTTTTCCGTCCTCCAAGGTAACGGTACCCTCCACGGGATATAGCCTTTCACCACCGCAGCCAGCAATCAATCCCAAGCACAATGTGGCTGCGCACACCTGAACTGACAACTTACCGTACTTCATGATCGACAACAGCCTATTCATAAGGAGGCACCGGTTGGCCATCATTACGAGCAGCCAACCGCTCGAGCACCGTTCCGGCGACTTGCCTACTGATGGCTTGAACGGAGCCATCGCCGAAAACGAATTGCACAACACCCGGATGCAAACTGCCGAACCTATTTAGCGAACGCTCCAATGGGGTTAACGCTAAGGGAGCTGTGGGACCGGCGGCTCGGGAAATCGCCCAACAACCGTCAGCGTTAAACAAAGTAAAATCGATCTCCCATCTGCCGTACATGTCGATCGGCACCTGCTTCTCGCCGACAAAAAGTGTATTGCTCAATCCATCAGTGATGCTGCCAAACGCTAGTCCCTTGGTGTCTGTAGCGACTTTCCGACCGAAAGCACCGTTGTACGTTGCGGGATTACAACCATCCGTTCCTGGATTTTGGTTCCCATTGGAAACAGCGTAGTCGCCTGAACCACCTCGGAAGTCGCGAAAAACTTCGCTCAACCGATTTGGCTGCCGTGACGGGCAGAAATAACTGGGCACCAATAATTCGCGCGCTTGAACCATCGTCGGAAAAGTTGCTGGCGTGTTGTATCGATTCAATCCACCGACCTGCGCCGGCATTCCCGTCACGTGGTTTGTCCAAAGCGCATAGGCATTATTCTGCTCGATGAACGGGAGAACTAGAGCCCACACTGTATGGCTACTGGAACCACCATCGAAACGCGCGTAGGGTAGGCGCTTGTAGGTGGACTCGTGGTTGTGCATGGCCAAGCCTAGCTGCTTGAGATTATTCGAACACTGCATGCGCCTGGCAGCCTCCCTAGCCGCCTGTACCGCGGGCAACAGCAAACCCACTAAGACGCCGATGATCGCAATCACCACCAGCAATTCGACAAGCGTAAAAGCATTTCTCTCTTTTCGAAGCGGATACATTACACACCTCTTAAGTTAACATCGAAAATAGGGCAAGGTTCAAAAAGGGGTCAGGCACGGGTCAGGCACCGTTGCCGGAACGGCCCTTAGGGTCAGACCTTTCAACATGTTTGTTTTCGTTTTTTTAGGAGTTTAGCAACGGAGACGTGGCTCCCATTTTTGCATCGTTTTCGTGGGGGTTGTTTTTTCTTAGGACCACGTACGCTTTTGCGATAATTCTTGACGTCTAC
>SYJV01000160.1 GCA_005798335.1 Planctomycetaceae bacterium
AACTCTGTGGCTTTGTGACTCTGTGTGCGATCAATGAAGATGCTTGTCTCACACAGAGACACGAAGACACAAAGAAGATAATTTGGGGCTCTGCACATAGGGGGAAGAAAAGGGGACGGGGGTTGTTTGTCGGGTGTTGAACCCGTATGTTATGGGTTTTGCACTTTGGGATCGCATGTATGCCTCGACAGAAACGTGTTGACGAAGCTGGATACATTTATCATGCTCTCAATCGTGGCAATGCTCGATGTACGATCTTTCATAAGCCCGAGGACTATGATGCCTTTCTCCGAATCCTAGCGGAAGGGCTTGAGAGATATCAAGTCGAACTCTTCTCGTTTACGCTTATGCCAAACCACTGGCATTTTGTGTTGCGGCCCGGCAGGGATCATGAGTTGGGATACTAGGCGAGGATTGGGTTGAGCTTGGCTTTGCAAAAAGTTCGAAAACTCAACCCAATCCTCGCCTAGCGGCTGCGGGTTAAACGATTTCGCTGCAACGAATTGTTCTTTCCAATGCAAATGAAAGTGGCGCTGTCCAACTAGGATGCGCGTTACCAAGTCCTGACTTGGGAACGAGTGTTTCACCTCCACGACGGTGCTTGCCAAACCTGGTCCCAAGCAAGCTTGGATTCGTCGGCTGATTTTTTCTGAAATCAGCAAATTTGTTCAAAAGTGCTGAAGTTCGGTGGAGGTCAGGCTATCATGGCGAGAAATATGGAGGGGTGATCGGTATCACACTCTTGCCATGGAGGAGATCTTACTTGCGGGAGGGCTGCGTCCGTGAAAACTCCAAATCGCAAATGGTTTGACCTGTTAAGGACAAGCAAGAAGAAGTGTGTGATACGTCGACTGCTTCTAGAGTCTCTGGAAGAGCGGCGCGTAATGGCGGTCGTCGATTGGTCAGGCGATATTCCCGATGGCACGGTATGGCGCGCTGGCGATGTGCAGCGGTTTACGGGTTCGGTGCGCGTGCCAGTAGGTGCGACGGTCACTGCCGAACCGGGGGCAATTGTCAAGTTCGGCCACTTCTCATTCAGCTTGACTGTATCCGGTACTCTGAATGCCATCGGAACTTCAGCTTCTCCGATCGTGTTCACGGAAATTCGCGATGACTCCGGCGGCGATACTAATGGAGATGGATCCGCTTCCGCACCAGGGCGAGGCAACTGGACACAAATTCTTATTGGCAGTGGTGGTACCGCCAACTTAGAACACTCGCAGATTCGCTATGGCGGATTTAACTCACCGGGTCAGCTCACGGTTAATGGTGGATCGCTTGCCCTGCGCAATAGCACGATCAGCGATTCAGTTTCGGACGGCGTGCGGATTCAAAATGCGGACCCGGTGCTGGCGAACAACCGCTATGAACGGAATGTCGATGCGGCCGTAAGTATGGACTTGGGTTCCAATCCGGCAATCAGCGGAGTGACGATGGTCAATAACGGCCTCAACGGACTGCAGGTCGACGGTGGGAACATAACCAAGGATGGATTCTGGAATGATGCCGATATCGCCTATGTACTCAACGGGACTATCACAGTTGCAGCGAATACGAAGCTGACCTTGGGAGCTGGCCAGGTAATTAAGTTCGGACACTTTTCTTTCAGCTTGTTCGTGAATGGGACCTTGGATGCTCAAAGCCCGAATGCAGCGCCGATTGTGTTTACGGAACTGCGCGATGACGTGGGCGGGGATACGAACAACGACGGTACGAACACAACTCCCAACAATGGCAATTGGACGCGCATCGAACTGGCTGGTCCAGCCAACGTGTTGCGGAATGTCGAGGTGCGGCATGGAGGATTTAATTCCTCCGCTTCGCTGTTGGTAAAAGGTGGAACGCTGAATTACACGGAGGGCAAGATACAGAAATCGGCTTCAGCCGGACTGCGGATCGAGAACAGCAGTCCGACGATTTCCAATGTTCAATTTCTGAGCAACACGGTCGCTGCGGTCAGAATGGACTTGGCATCGAACCCTGTGATCAGTGGCAACAATGGTCCAGTGGTGGCCACAGGTAATGGAATCAACGGATTGTTGGTAGATGGAGGCACAATCAGTTCGAATGCGTTCTGGGATGACCAGAATATCGTCTACGTAACCAGCGATACGATCACGGTTGGTGCCAATACGAAGCTGACGGTGGGAGCTGGCCAGGTCATCAAGTTCGGACACTTTTCTTTCAGCTTGTTCGTGAATGGGACCTTGGATGCTCAAAGCCCGAATACAGCGCCGATTGTGTTTACGGAACTGCGCGATGACGCGGGAGGCGATACGAACAACGACGGTACGAACACAACTCCCAACAATGGCAATTGGGCGCGCATCGAACTGGCTGGTCCAGCCAACGTGTTGCGGAATGTCGAGGTGCGGCATGGAGGATTTAATTCCTCCGCTTCGCTGTTGGTCAAAGGTGGAGCGCTGAATTACACCGAGGGCAAGATACAAAAATCATCTTCAGCCGGACTGCGAATCGAGAACAGCAATCCGACGATTTCTAACGTTCAATTCCTGAGCAACACGG
The DNA here is from genome assembly GCA_005798335.1 of Planctomycetaceae bacterium. Lineage (GTDB taxonomy): Bacteria > Planctomycetota > Planctomycetia > Pirellulales > Pirellulaceae > Aureliella. The sequence continues at coordinate 2,527 of SYJV01000160.1, forward strand.
TCGCCGCGGTCAGAATGGACTTGGCATCGAACCCTGTGATCAGTGGCAACAATGGTCCAGTGGTGGCCACGGGCAGTGGCGTCAATGGCCTGTTGTTAGATGGTGGCACGATCAGTGCGAATGCGTTCTGGGATGATCCGGAAATCGTCTATGTAACCAACGATACGATCACGGTTGCAGCGAATGCGAAGCTGACGGTGGGAGCTGGGCAGGTCATCAAATTCGGACATCTTTCCTACAGCTTGATCGTCAATGGGACTTTGGACGGACACGGAACAGCGGTAGCGCCGATCGTATTCACTGAATTTCGTGATGATACGGGTGGCGATACGAATGGAGATGGAACGGCTTCCGCACCAGGGCGAGGCAACTGGGCACAGATTCTTGTTGGCAGTGGTGGTACGGCGAATTTAGAACACTCGCAGATTCGCTATGGCGGATTTAGCTCACCGGGTCAGCTCGCGGTTAATGGTGGATCGCTTGCCCTGCGCAACAGCACGATCAGCGATTCAGTTTCGGACGGCGTGCGGATTCAAAATACGGACCCGGTGCTGACCAACAACCGCTATGAGCGGAATGTCGATGCGGCCGTGAGTATGGACTTGGGTTCCAATCCGGCGATCAGCGGAGTGACGATGGTCAATAACGGCCTCAACGGACTGCAGGTCGACGGTGGGAACATCACTAAGGATGGATTCTGGAATGATGCCGATATCGCCTATGTACTCAACGGGACTATCACAGTTGCAGCGAATACGAAGCTGACGGTGGGAACTGGCCAGGTAATTAAATTCGGACACTTTTCCTTCAGCTTGTTCGTGAATGGGACCTTGGATGGTCAAAGTCCGAATGCAGCGCCGATTGTGTTTACGGAACTGCGCGATGACGTGGGCGGGGACACGAACAATGACGGTACGAACTCAGCTCCCAACAATGGCAATTGGGCTCGCATCGAACTGGCTGGTCCAGCCAACGTGTTGCGGAATGTCGAGGTGCGGCATGGAGGATTTAATTCCTCCGCTTCGCTGTTGGTAAAAGGTGGAACGCTGAATTACACAGAGGGCAAGATACAGAAATCGGCTTCAGTTGGACTGCGAATCGAGAACAGCAATCCGACGATTTCCAATGTTCAGTTCCTGAGCAACACAGTCGCCGCGGCGACCATGGACTTGGTATCGAACCCTGTGATCAGCGGCAACAATGGACCGATTGTGACTTCGGGTAATGGAATCAACGGATTGTTGTTAGATGGAGGCACGATCAGTGCAAATGCGTTCTGGGATGACCAGGATATCGTCTACGTAACCAACGGAACTATCACGGTTGCGGCGAATTCGAGGCTGACCGTTGGAGCTGGCCAAGTAATCAAGTTCGCTCACTTTACATACAACTTGATCGTCCATGGAACTTTGCAGGGACGTGGCACAGCGGCATCGCAAATCGTGTTCACTGAGTTGCGAGACGATACGGGAGGCGACACGAACAACAACGCGAACGCATCGGCACCGGGTCGAGGCAACTGGGGCCGCATCGAGCTGAACGGCGCTAATAATGTGATGGAACAGGTTCACATTCGGCACGGTGGATTTGGTTCGGTGGCCCAACTGTCGGTACTGCGAGGAGGATTGAGCTTCGTCGGTGGTGCTGTCGCAGAATCTTCAGCCGCAGGCATGCGATTGATCGGGAACGGTGTGACAATCAATGGCGTTCAGATTCGCAATAATTCTGGGGCGGCGATCAGCTTGGACCTCGACTCGAATCCGGTGTTCAGCGGGCTGGTGTTGAGTAACAACGGGATCAATGGTGCCCGGTTGGATGCTGGTTTTATATACTGCAACGCGAAATGGGATGATGCTACGATTCCGTACGTGCTTTCCGGTGATGTGACGGTTCCTCCTGGATCTTCTCTGGAAATTGGACCGGGGCAGGTCGTAAAAGCCTCGAGTGGTCACGAGATAGTTGTGAACGGCAAGTTAATTGCTCGCGGTACCGTGGCCGAGCCAGTGATCTTTACTTCCCTGCGCGATGATACGGCATTTGGAGACACGAACAACAATGGACCGTCGACTGCCGGAAATGGTGACTGGACCGGTTTGAGGTTGACTTCGGTTAGTAACAACAACGAGCTGGCGTTCACCGAAGTTCGTTTCGCGGGAGACAACGGCGTTGGAGCTGTTGTGGTCGATACCGGGAAGTTGACAGTATCGAACAGCACGATCCGCAATTCCTCCAGTCGCGGAATAACGGCTCGCAATAGCGCGACCTTGCAGATGTCGAACGATTTGATTTACGCCAATACCGATACGGCAATTCAAGTTGAGTCTGGCGCAACGGCGAACATCTTCAATGTGACGGTAGACGGCAACCGCCGCGGCGTGACCGCTGCTGATGCTAGTGTTACGCTGACGAACTCGCTGGTTACCAATCATTCGCGCAGTGGAATATTCGTTTCCGGAACTGGTGTGGTTACGGCCAGCTTCAATGACGTGTTCAATCCAGCGGCTTCGGCAGGCAATTACGAAGGCTTGCAGGATCAGACTGGAAGGAACTCGAATCTTTCAGCAAACCCATTGTACGTTGACGCGGCGGCGCGCAATTACGAACTTGGCAGCGGCTCGCCGGCCATCGATTCAGCCACCAGCACAGGAGCCCCCGCAACGGATCTGCGGTCGCGGCCGCGCGCCGATGACACATCTGTCGCCAACAGCGGTACCGGTAGTGTGGCGTTTGTCGATCGCGGAGCGCTGGAGCGGCAAGCTGGAGCAGGTGGTGAATCAGAAGCTGGTATAACCGCGGTGAACGTTGGCGAAGGGAGAGGACCTTCGATTTACGACTTAGTAGCGAATTCGCGCAGCGCTTGGATAAATACGTTCAATTTGTTGGATGTGAACAGTGACGGATTTACTTCGGCAATTGACGTCTTGTTGATCGTCAACGATATCAACTCAGTTGGTTCGCGTTTGCTGCCCGCAACTCGTCCATCTGGCCAGTCATTTATTGACGTCAATGGTGATTCGTTCGTGTCGGCGATCGATGCGCTGTTTATTATCAATGAACTCAATATCGGACTGTCGCCGGAGGTCATTACGTTTGTCGAACAAGGGGCTTTTGCGCGGGAAGCATCGCGCACATTGTCGCTCGGCGGAAGTGGCGTGCGGCACGTGCGACTGGAAGTTAAGTCGGTATTCAATACCAGCGCCGTCGACTCGAAAGTACCTGATCGTTTGCTGCTATATCTGGTCAATCCACTGAATCGCGGAGAGACGTTCGTCGATAACGGTCGGGCTGGCACCCCATTTTTCTCCTGGGACGGCACAACAGCGGAGTACCCAGCAGGCACGGTTCGATTCGATGGCCGATTTATCGATATAGATCTAACTGCCCTAGGCGGCACAAAACAAGGCAGCCTCATTGCTCAGTTGCTCAACAGCGACAGCGATACCGACGGGCGAGCCTTCGTGCGCGTGATCTCGAATCAACTGGATCCGGCCGGGACGCTACCACCGCAGTTGATTTTGCCTTCAGCGGTAGTTGCTCCCAGCGGCTCGCTGAACACATCCGCGTTGGTAGATACCAGCCAACTGACTCCGATCATCGACAACGTACGATACAACTCGGAGACTGGTCGATTTGCTGCAAACCTACGAGTGCGCAATGATGGACCATCGATCGGTCGCCAAGTCGCAGTCGCGTTTGCTGGCTTGTCCGGTGGCGTGGCACTTGCAAACCCAAGTGGAACGCTGGTCGACTCGACTGAGTATCTGAGCCTTCGCGACGCTATTGGCGCTGGCGGTCTGGCAAATGGCGCCACGTCACAAACGATTCTGGTCGAGATCAACAATGCTAATCGCACGCGTTTTCCGTTGGTACCCAGGTTCTTGGCAGGCGGACAAAACCAACCTCCGGTTCTGGCTGCGATTCCGACGTTGAACGCGACTCCTGGCAGCCGGCTGGAGCACAATTTGATCGCCTCCGATCCCGATGGCGACGCGATTCAGTTTTCGCTACTGGCCTCCGGAGCACTTCCCGACACGGTCTTGAAAGCGGATGGGACATTAGTCATTTCCCCTACGCGGGAACAAGTAGGCACGTTCAATTTCACAGTGCAAGCCAGTGACGGGTCATCCACGGTGACTCGTCAAGTGACAGTTAATGTTGCCAGGGATTCGCTGACGACCACGCGTGTCTCGGGTACGGTTCGCGCGACCGATCAATCGCCGCTCGCCGGAGTTCGTGTTGAGATTGGAGCTGTCCAGGGATTGACTCAGAACGATGGATCGTTCCTGCTCGATCTCGGCTCGGGTACAGTTGTTACCGATACGCTGAAGGTGCGCGGTGAATTATTTTCAGGCGCTGTGGTTTACCCGTTCATCGCCGAAAAACTACCGCTGGTCCTCGAACATGATGTCATTCAGGGTGTGAACAACGTTATCAGTCGACCGATTTTCTTGCTCGCCTTGAACGTCGCCGGTGGTACGGCCATCAATCCAACGCAGACCACGAATGTGGTCCAGGAGTTCGCGCCAGGGTTGTCGGCCAAATTAGTCGTCGCAGCGGGATCCTTAATGAACCAGCAGGGGACACCATTCAATGGCGTGCTGTCGATTACGCAAGTACCAGCGAATTTAACTCCTGCCGCATTGCCGGAAAACTTGGTGCCGTCGACTGTGGTTACCATTCAACCGGGAGAAATGGTCTTTGCCACTCCAGCTCCGCTGACAATCCCCAATACCGATGGCTGGGCCGCTGGCACACTGATGGACTTGTGGTCGATCAATCCTGTCACCGGGCAGTTTGATATCGTAGGAACAGGGCGAGTCAGTCCAAACGGAGCGTCGGTAGAAACGATCAGTGGTGGTATTCGCAATTCGAGCTGGCACTTCGTCACCACTCAGCCGGCCAAGCCAGTTCCACCGCAAAAAGATCCTGCGAACATTTACGAAGGATGTGAAGAGTGTGCTGCTCTGGCCAAAGTAAATTCAGAAGTCGAATTGCATTCAGGCGCCGTGATTGAGATGCATTCGACCGTACCGTACCAGTCGCAAGGCATGCAACGATCGATAACATTGACCTACGATTCGTTGCGAGCCGACCCGCGACCGATTGTCCATGTTTCCTTCGATGATGTAGACCCGAGCATCTACTCGGTGCCAAGTGCGCTGAGGTTGATTGCCAAGTTAGCCGTGCACCGCGGCAACCTCAATCAGGAGCTGCCGGGTTATACCGGAACTTTGCCCGGTTTGAGCGGAGGCGAGCATTTTTGGTCGCTACCACCTGGGCGCGGTTCGGTTACCGCTGGATTGCAGGTCGACCTCCGCGGACAACCATCGGGGCGTTACGAATACGATATGACCTCGGGTGTCCTCGGTTTTGCGGGTTCACGCGGGTATATCGGATCTTCCACTACGCAACATGGCAACTTTTTGTTGGTGAACTCGATCGACAGTCCATTCGGCGCCGGCTGGGGACTCGCCGAATTGCAGGAAATCGTCGAAAACCCAGATGGTTCGGTGCTGATCATCCGCGGTGACGGTGGCGAGCTGCTGTTCGATGCTCCGGCTTCACCAGGAGCTGCCTATGAATCACCGCCGGGCGACTTTTCAACACTCGTCAAGCGACCCGATGGAACTTTCCGGCGCACGATGAAGGATCAGTCGTCGCACCGCTTCAATTCCCAAAACCGCATCGCCGAGACTCGAGACCGCAATGGAAATACGATGCGTTTCGAATACGACGTGGACGGCATGATCAACAAGATTGTCGATCCGGTCGGTTTGGCGACCAACTTTACCCGCACTGGAAAGCGTATCACTTCAATCATCGATCCTGCAGGACGTGCAACTCAGTTGGCTTACGATACCGCGGGCAACCTTTCCCGAGTTACCGACCCGGATGGAACGCAGCGATCGTTTGGCTATGACAGCAACCATCACTTAACCAGCGAAGTCGACAAACGCGGTTTTCGCGAAGAGTCTGTTTATGATTTCGCGGGCAGGCTAGCCAGTTCCAAACGCAAAGATGGTTCGATAGTTTCCGTACGACCGCTGCAAGTGCAGGGACTGTTCCCACCGAACACCACAATCGATCCGTTTGCAGCTCCTCAAACGGTACGTTCAAGCGCTGCGAATGCTGGATTTGCCGATGGTCGAGGCAATGTAATTGCAACCACACTCGATGGAGCTGGCCAGGTTGCCTCGCAAGTCGACACGATTGGAACTTTGCCCGGTGTGCGACGGAACAATGAAAACCTGGTTACTTCGGAAAGAGATTCCCGTGGGCATGCGACAGGATACTCCTACGACTCGTCGGGGAACCTGTTGCGAACTGTGGATGAAGTTTCTGCGGCAGGCCTGCTGGCCATGTATACCTTTGAAGGTGACGCACGCGACGTGACCGGCAGTGGCCGCGACGGAACCGTTAGCGGCGCGAGTATCGATGCTGGTTACGAAGGAAACGGCTTTCGTTTCGATGGCATTAATGACTTCATCGATATTCCGGTCAATATCAACGCATCGCTGCACCCGCGGCTTACCATGGGTGCCTGGGTCAAAGTTGACAACGCGACTCCGATTCGCCAGGTGTTATCGCAAACTGACGGTTGCTTTGACCGCTCGTTCGGAATCGATTCGCGCGGCGGCGACAGCGGATGGTCCGCATTCAGCGGTACTGGCGAAGTCCTCGGCGCTCAACCGGTCGTTGTCGGACAATGGACGTTCATCGCGGCTGTTTACGACCAAAACGCTAGTCTAGTGACGTTCTACGTCGACGACAAGAAACTCACCGAGGCAGGCACGCTAACCGACGGCTTTTCCACCGTGCGAATTGGTTCAAGCCCAATTTTTGGCGAATTCCTTGCAGGGACAGTCGACAACGTCTTCTTCTTTGCCGACGCATTAACGGAGACGCAAATCAATTCCATTCGTACCGGAGGAGCTGGAGCGGTATTGAATGCTGTGCTCGGGGGCCGCAGCCACGAATACGAAGCTAATTTCAGCCAAAAAACCAAACAAGTTGACGAACTTGGTCGCCAGACGCTGTACAGCATCAACTCCATCAACGGTAATACCGAATCGATGACACGAGTTGTTGGCACACCTGGAGGTGGCGACGATCTGCTGACCAGCATGACCTACGACGCTCAAGGTTTGATCGCCTCCATGACCGATCCGAACGGCCACGTCACGCAGTACGAGCGCGATCCTCAAGGCCGACCGACGAAGATAACGCGAGCCGCTGGAACTCCCGCCGCCGAAGTTGAACGATTCGAGTACGACGCCGCGGGAAATGCTACGGCGATGGTCGACGCCAACGGAAATCGGACAGCGTTTGAATACGATTCACAAGGCAGGGTCACCCGCATCACGGAACAAGATCCCGATGGAGCTGGACCGCTCGCCGCACCTGTCTCCAACATGGCCTACGACACCGCCGGTAATTTGACCAAGTTGACCGACGGCCTAGGTCGCCAAACACAGTTCACTTTCGATGCGCTAGACCGGTTGACCGAACGCACGGATCCGGACGGAAAAATTGAGCGAATGCGGTACGACGCTGACGGCAACTTGGTCTCGATGACCGACAAACTCGGACGTGAAACTCGATATCGCTACGACGCGCGCGGCCGGGTAATCGAGAAAGTCGATCCCCTTAGCGGCGCATGGCAATGGCGCTACGATCTTGATGGAAACATGATCGCTGAAACGGACGCCAATGGTCACACCACCAACTACACGTACGATGCTCGCGGACGCTTGACGCGCTCCGTCGACGCGTTGGGTGGCATAACCACCTACCGCTATGATCTGGCCGACCAGTTGATCGCCGTCACCGACGCCAACGGCCACACGACTCAATATCAATACGACGACCTGGGACGCCGCGTATCCCAGCGCGATCCGCTTGGCGGCGAGCAGAAATTCCAGTACGACGCCAATGGAAATTTGGCGTCGGTATCTGACGAATTGAATCGAACAACGCGCTACGCTTATGACACGCGTGATCGCTTGAACTCCATCACCAATCCGCTGAATGCATCCAAGACGTTTCAGTACGATGCAGTCGGCAATTTGACTCGCACAACCGATGAATTAAATCGCCCTACGCAATTCGTTTACGATGGTCTCAACCGCTGGACCAGCCGCACGGATCCGCTTGGCGGCACGGTGTCGATCACATACGACGCCGAGGACAATATCGTACGAGCCTCTGATGAATTGAATCGAGTCACACAGTTCGTCTACGACAACCTCGATCGAGCAACCAGCACCACCGATCCCTTAGGTCATGTATGGACGACGAATTACGACGCCGTCGGAAACGTCCTGCGCAGCGCCGATCCACTAGGGCATGGCGTTGACTTCGTCTACGACAAGCTCGATCGCGTGACTCAGCAAACAGACGCCCGCGGTGGAATCACGAATTTTTCGTACGACGCGGTCGGCAATATTCTGCGCCTGACAGATCCCGTAAAGAACACAACTCGGTACCAGTACGATGCCTTGAATCGTGCCACCAGCGAAACCGACGCGTTAGGAAAATCACGCCTGTATACTTACGATCCGGTTGGAAACCTGATCACCGCCACTGATCGCAACGGGCGCGTTCGCCAATTCGCATATGATGCCCTGGATCGACGTACTAAAGAGCGGTGGATTGATTCCGGTAATAACGCGTTGCGAACCATCGATTATGCATTCGATGCGGCCAGCCAATTGACATCCGCTTCCGACGTGGATTCTGCATACAGCTACACCCACGATCTCGATGGTCGCGTGACGACAGTGAGCAATTCCGGTTCTCCAGGTGTACCCGCGGTTGTTTTTACTTACGCCTACGATGCTTTGGACAATCTGCTGACTCGCGGCGATACGATCAACGGCTTGTCGCGCGGCACAAACTCGTACACCTACGACGTGCTAAATCGGATGACCCGCGTAACACAATCGGGAACCGGCGTCGTCGATAAACGAGTCGATATGGCCTACGACGCCGCCAGCCAAATGACCGGCGTTACACGCTTCGCCGACCTGACCGGAACGCAGCTCGTCGCAGCTAGCGCCCACACCTACGACGCCGCCGGCCGCTTGACCGCACTGACACATGCCAAGGGCACGGCAACGCTCGCGCAGTATTCGTGGATCTTCGACGACGCCAACCGCATCACGCGGATGACCTCCAACGACGGAACTTCCAACTTCACTTACGACGATACGAATCAGCTCACGGCCGCCGATCATTCGTTCCAGACCGATGAAGTCTACAGCTACGACTTGAACGGCAATCGAACGAACGCGGGCTACAAAACCGGCGCAAACAATCACCTCACGTCCGACGGCACATTTAATTACACGTACGACGCCGAAGGCAACCGCGCCAGCCGCACGAACATCGCCACTGGAGCGATCACCGAATACGGCTGGGACTACCGCAACCGGTTGACACGCTTGGCAACCAAATCGGCGGGTGGCTCCGTCACCAGCGAGGTGCGATATACGTACGACATCTATGATCGGCGCATTGCCAAGTCGGTGGACTCCGACGGTGCCGGTCCCACCTCCCCGGTTGTGGAACGCTTTATTTACGATGGAAGTCACATTGCATTTTCGCTCGACAACGCCGGAATCGAGACGCACCGATACCTCCACGGACCAGCCCTCGATCAAATTTTGGCCGACGAAAGTGCAAACGACTTTGTCCTGTGGACATTAACGGACAATTTGGGGTCTGTCCGCGATCTGGTCGATTCTATCGGCGTCGTTCGAAACCACATCAGTTATAGCAGTTTCGGTCAGCTCATCAGCGAAACGAACCCAATCGTCGATTTCCTGTTTGCCTTTGCGGGCCGCGAGTTTGATCGAGAAACTCAGCTTTTCTACAACAGAGCTCGGTATTACGACTCTCAAACCGGACACTTTGTATCCGAAGACCCAATCGGTTTTGATGCTGGGGACGCAAACCTCTACCGCTACGTCGAGAATAATCCGGTTTCGGCAACCGACCCGACTGGACTCGATATGTGGATCGAAGCGGGGAACTCTGGTGAACTTCCACTGCATCGCAGTATCAACATCGGTGATCCGAACGGCGTTTACGATTCGTACAGCTTAAATCTTATGCCCAAGCTGTCCTTCAAATTTGCCAGAGGTGTCATTTTTCCAGAGTACGACCGGGGTCACAAAGCAGGATCCGGAAACATCCTTTCCGGATACTACAGGAAATTGAGTGCCAACGAGGACCAGCAGGCCCGCGAGCTCTTAGAGAAACTCGTACAATTGTCGATGCAAGAATATGAGAGTTCCGAAGGAATCAACTACTTTCCTGGTATCTTCACTTGTCGGGACTTTGCTTTCCAAACATTTGATGCCCTCAGTCACCTGGGGGTGCCGGCAACGCCGCAGCGGCCTTTCGGTGTGAATATCTCATTGAAGGATGTGGGAGTTGTCGGGGCTACGGGCGTTTTAGTTGTCTTTGGATCTACAGGCGCGGCTGTGGTGGGATCTGTCATGCTCGTGGGAGGTTTTGGGATGACAATTATCGACTATGTTTCTTCAAGCAAATCTAGCGATGTTGCGCCTAATCGTGATTTTCTCCCGACGGGATTGCACAAACAGTAACGAATTCATGCTTTTTTGAAATGCGTTGAGTGGAATTGCTTTCCCTCCGCCGACACAAAACGTCGAGAGCAGCAACTTGGCGGCGGGCTCGCTGAAACGGGTGCTTCTCCCCTAAGCCACACAAACTTCCCAACTTCTTGGACTTTTCCCCCATCTGGCGCGGCATAGAGCTTTCGACCGCCATTTTCGACAAGGTTTACCCAAACCGTCTCAACTCGGTTCAGAGGATGATCCGATACTATCGGTACAACCTGAATTATGCGCTTGCGCAGTTCGCTTACTGTCGGGTAAGTGTCGTGGGGCAATTCCGTTTGCTACGGTGGGAAGGTAATCATGTCGGTGCTCAATTTAGCTAGGCGGTTCGTCCTGTTACTCGCCTTCGTGGCAATAGGCCCGTCGGCAGTGGGACAAGTGTATCACCCGTTTGCCGAACCTCTAGAATTCGATCCTGACTGGCAGTTCTTCGCGCCAGTCGATGTCGACTCGCTTCTAGAGTCTTCTAGTAGGAAACGAGCCAATACCGGTTGGTTCGCAACTTACGATCGAACATACCTACGTATGTCTCGCAGCGAAACGGAGCAAAGCTCGACGGAAGGCGACTTTACGTGGGGCAATCGATTCGATTTGGGATTCATGAATGATGAGGAATCCGGATGGCTGTTTACGCTCCGAAGCGTAACAGGTCCGAACTCCTATGACCGCGTGATGCAAGAACGCATCAACCGAGTCAACGCGGCTGACAACACGGTTCCATCCAGTTTGTTTCCGGTGGAAGATCGTATTGACCCGCAACTGCGCCAGAGAGTCTACGTGTTGGGTGACAGTCTCAACGTAGCAGGCCTTTCCAGCGTCGAAATCAACAAGACCTGGCGCATGGAACCGTATCGATATGGCGGCATTGTGGAACCGATGATGGGTCTGCGCTACACGCGATTCAAAGATCAATCGCTAGATCAAGCCTATGCCCGTGGAACTCAGCCGATCACGACACCAACTCCAGCCACCACGAACTCTGTCGAAACACTTCAATCCTTTGAAATGACCAACGACAACTATATGGTCGGCGGCGAACTTGGATTGCGATATTTCAACTATTACAAACGCTGGACACTGTCGACAGAACTGCGTGCGTTCGGTATGCACAACTTCTACAAGACACGACAACGAACTCGCCAAATCATCACGGAATACAGTGCGGCAACAGGTGGCACGGTGAGCGCGGTGGACCAGGCATCGACGAATCTAATTGTCGATGGCAACGGCAATACGTTTGTACCCGGGTTTGAAGTTCGCGCCGAAGCAGGCTACCAAGTCACCAAGTACATCAGTGTAAGAGGCGGTCTTGATCTAATTGACTTCGCTAAAGGCGTATTACGAGGTTCCGCCGAAACCGTCAACGGGGTAGTAGTTCCAGGCGCACCATTGCGAACGTTTAGCACCGACGTACAAGACGTTCAACTGGTTGGATTTACTTTCGGTATGACGATCAATCGCTAAGTCGTTCTGTTCCTTCCCAAGAACCGAAACCGACGTGAAGAAATCCGCGGGATGGGTGAATCCAATTCGCGGATTTCTTCGTTTTTATGCGTCGAATCGGAATACTCGTTTGGCATTTTCGTAGAGTATCTTGCGCTCAATCGTCTTGTTTGCTGCCAGTTTGCGAATCGCAGCGATCGTATTGGCACCCTGACATTCTGGCGCGGTTCCCGTGTGGTCGTTGCAATCGCTGCCGTACAGGATTTTGTTCTGATGACGGTCGAGAAATCCGCGCGCATGTTCTTCGTCGCGAGTCAGCGCGTTCAAGCCTGATCCAGCCGACATATCCGCATACATATTCGGATAATCGGCCAGAAAGCGATCGGTCCAGCCACCAGGCGTTACTTTGCCTTTGGGATATAAATTAGTTTGGTCGCTGTGGTGTTTGTCGATATTCGCCCACCACGTTTGCGCGTGGCCAATAAAAATAGTATCCCTGAACTTCTCAAGCATCCTGTAAAAGAACTCGAATCCCATGTTGTACGAATTGTGCTGAAAGTGCAGCAGGATCGGCACTTTGTATTCGGCAGCCAAAGCGTAGAGCATCTGGCTTTCTCGTGAGTCGCATTGAACGGTAAACTTCTGCTCGCCGATAATCACAGCACCTGCCTTGAGCAGTCGCTCGATCACGGCTCTGGCCTCTGGCAGGTCGGTAACTTCATTAGCTCCATAAGTGAATTCGCGTGGATGTTCCTGACTCATTGCAACTACGGTGTCATTGCCACCGGCTCCCACGCCGCCCAGTCCATTATAGGCGCCGTCCTTGGTCGACGGTCGGCGTACCGAACTGCCGGCTGGCAGCAGGATCGTCTTCGTCACTCCCATCGCTCGCTGGTGAGCCAACAACCGAGCATTGGTTCGTTCGCGATAGTTCGTATGTTGATGAATGTCGATAATTGGCTCGTCCGTAGATCGAGCATCTGCAGCGAAATTGCTGGACGCGGACGTCGCACAGCCAATTGCTACGCCTGCAACGATAGATGACGTTAGAAATTCTCGCCGATTGCGTTTGCTCATTTAGTCGTCCCCAATCAATTATTGCCCAATTAGTCCTTTGGATTTCATCCATTCCAAGTAGGTCCGCGCATATCGATCGAGATTGTCGATATGGCCGCCTCCGCGTACTGGCGAACACATTTCATAAACCGCCACTCCATCAAATCCGCCGTCGCACAGCCCTTGAAAAAAACTGCCATAGTCAATAAACCCGGTGCCAAATGGCACTGCACGAACCCAATCGGGAACTACGGGTTCGTAGTTGACCAGTTCCGGTCGATAGCGGTGGCGAGGCACGCGAATGTAATCTGCATTCGTCGTAATTGCGGTAAACGGCGCAGCCCTGCGGGCGGCTTGGTATAGATCTTCGCCACGCAGCGCTGGAGACCATGCGTCGAATCCGAGTTTACAGTTCGGCCGGTTAATGTCGGTAAGCAACTCAAGCAGAGCATCCGTATGCAAGCCCACATCGTGATGATTTTGGACAGCGACGGTCACGCCGTATGCCGCGGCGCGATCACACATCTCGCGCAACACCTCAACCACGCATCGCCATTGTTTTTGGAGGTCTTGTCCATCGATCTCGTACGCAGTGAACACACGCACTATGGACGCGCCGAGCTGTCTCGCTATTCTCGCAAGCGTTTCCACATAAGCAATCTGAAATTCGATGACTGGAACTTCTGTGGCAAACCCCATGGCCAGATGCGTGTATGCCGCGACCACGTCACAACGCACTGCCGCTTGAGTAAGCCGAGCGGATAATTCGGCAAGCCGATCGTCGGTGGCGTCCAGTGGCGACAAATGCGGACGCTTGCCTGCCACCATGACCGACTCAAAACCGAGCGTCCCCGCTCGAATGATGAATTCGTCCAGCGGTACAGCGTCTTGACCCCAGAATCCTGCGTAACTAATTGAAAATAGGCATGCTTTCATAAGTGCCAATTGTAACAATATTCACATGAGCAACGTGCAAGTTACGCAAAATTTGCTCGGGACTTCTACCTACCATTCGCACTGTCGCGTGTACTGCGCACAACTGCCACGGCGAATATTTGCGATTGAGAAGAGATCCCTAGTTGGATAGCGCCACTTCGTGCTAAACGACGGGAATTACAAGCCCGAAGCGCAAGCGAGTGAGTCGGCGCAAGTCAGTCACTCGTTTGCGCATCGGGCTTGTATTGCGTGGTCATGTTGCGCTGCCCAACTAAGATCACTGAGAGTTATCCCTGCTACGATTTGAGCGGTATCGCGGTAATATTAGTTGACATGTTGTGAGAATTCATTTTCCTCCAAATGAACTGGTAGAGAGCATCGTCAATCCAAGCGGAATGCAACAGTATCTTAACGTAGTTTGGACCTTTGCAGCGGTCCTGTTCACGCTCGGCTATCCTCTGGGCGAGATGTTGGCTCCTGCGTCGGCGATGGCAGCAGGTTGGATCGTCGTGGGAATTGGCGATGCTGCAACTCGGTTTCGAGTTGGAGTCGCCGGTTTGTTGTGCTTGTGGACGATGACCATGGTGTTCGGATTCTATCGCGGATTCGACTGCCGGTTGCCGATTTTCAACAGCGCGTGTTACTGCTTGGTCTTAACTGCTTTGTTGTACGTTTGCAAATCGTGGGGTTGGCTGACACTGGATTCGGACAAGGAACGAACCGGTAATATTCCTCAATGGAGTATTCTAGATATCATGTTGATTACGACCTTGGTCGCAATGATCCTTGCGCTTCCGAGGTTGCTGTGGATTCTGAAACACGAGTTTTGGGCGATCGAAACGACGGTCGGCCCAGGCCTGGTGGTATTTGCTTTTGTGAAAGGACTGTTGCTTGGACCAGCCCTCGTGCTGGCCGTGCAGGCTGGCGAACTCGTCCCACGAAGTCGCGACGAGTTGCTGGCGCGACTTAAGTCTCCAGGTCGCAGCAAGCGAAAATGGCTGCCACGCGGTCTGCTGATGACCGGCTCACTGATTCCCTGTGCTCTCATCATGGTTCCGGGCTACAACCTGGGACCACCTCCAGGTAATCTGTTTGTGTTGCCAGGTTATTCTTGGGTATGGGAATCCATCCCGGGTTGGTGTTTTCTGATCGTGGGATTTGGCACTACTGCCACCTGGATTACGGCAGTTAAATTTCGCTGGAACACAATGCGGCCATAATAGATAGACCGAGCATGCGGCTGGAGGACCGGAGCGTAAACCGTGCTAACGCACGAGCTCCATCTTTAGCGAACGACTGTCGCGGTCGTTTTCGGGAAGACGAGTTTAGCACGTTGCGCAGCGCGGCGAATGCGCGCGATCGAACCGCTGCTGAATTCAAGATAATCGGCTTCCACGCCGTCAGAGAAAATGACGCCGCGCGAAGGCATCAGCGATTCGATGACTAATTCTTCGCCGTCGTCCAGCATACCTGCCACCAGCGAAACGCCCGACTGCTTGCTGCGAAAGGGTTCCCTTACCACCCAAGCTAGTTTCGGGTCCTCCCATGTCAGCCGCAGCGAATGATCGCTGTAGGACGCCGATGTGTGGTTTTCATCGCGCGAGTTCATCGTGATTGGCGGTTCGATCCAATTGGCCATGCCGCGGTACATGTTGAACATCGACGACAACCAACCCGTCGACCCTGCACCAGTGGATATCACCATGCCGCTGGACGATTGAGGTTCGGTCTTCGCTCCCACGGTCAACGTGTATCGAGCGGAGGAATGGCCGCTGCAGCCAACAAACAGATCGTTGAAAGCCAATAATTGTTGGCCGTCATTCAGCTCGACTTGTGCTAAGGTCACTTCGCGAACGGAGCAGTTTCCCTTGAGCAGTTGTTTTACAACCTGTCCAACCTGATGCGCGCGAAAGGGTAACAGCACTCCGTCAATTCGTTGAGAATCTGGATTCACGGCGATAATAGGAACACCGGCGACATACTTGGCGGTATTTGCTACCAATCCGTCTTGACCAACGACGACAACCGCGACGCATCCGCGAAAGTCGTAATTGGCCAAATACTCGCGACCAACGTGCGTCACGGTATATCCGAGATTCAATTCGTCGTTCAGCACATTGAGAGCTTCGCGGTAATTGCGATCTTCGTCTTCGTACTCGGTGAAGTCAGCCGCCACTTGGGAGTCGCGGGCTTGTACTGACAAAGCGGCGGCGTCCGCAGAAGTCGATTTTCTGGTGGCCGACGAGCTGAGCGAGCGCTGGTGATCGCGGGCGGCGCCCAAGCGGAACTTGGCGGCGCCCTTGGTGCCCCAGCGAGCCAACAAGCCTTGCATGCGAGTTTCGCGAGTCACAACTGCGATCGCGGGACTATACACGATACGATTACTCTCTCTCGGAATTCGACTTGGGTTGGTCGAGCAACTGCGACAATAGATCGGGGGTGATGTTCAACGTGCCGATCTTGTGAGCCCCATCTGCGAGATCACGAAAAGCCATGGCAATGAGGCTTCTTGGATTAGACGCGCCCGAGGACGCTGCCACCAGCGTACGCCAATCGACATCTTTCAATGGTCCTAACGTTGCCCGCAGCGCATCGCCTCGCGCTGCAGCTTCTTTGCGTTCGTTTTCGACTTTCTTGTCCACCAGCGCTGAACGTTGTTCTTCTACGGCAATTTCAGCAGCCATCTTGGTCTCCCGAACCGCTCGGCGTTTCTGTTCGACAGCGATCTCGGTATTCAATTCGTTTTCTTTGATGCGGCGCTCCAGATCGACCGCTTGGTTTCGGCGCTCGAAGATCGCTTCATCAGCTTTGCGCAGCAGTTGTTCGCGAGCTTCGGCTTGCAGGGCTTTGGTCATTTCCGGTGTGCCTTTGATCGACAGAACCGAGAACGATAGCACAGACAACCCCAATTGCTTGACAGCATCGGAGCCTTGCAGCCCTGAGCTTACGTATTTTACCAATTCATCGGACGATGCCAGCAATTCGCCCAGCGTTCGGTGTTGGGTGAACGAGCGAGTGAGAATTTGAGCCACGTGGGTCAGCCGATCCCTTAGTTTTTCAGGATCATCCGAGCGGTATTGGCCGTTCGGTTTGACGCTGAAGTCTAACAGCGAAGCAACAGTCTTGGGGTCGTCGATGCGGTAAGTAAGTTGCCCTTGAATCGTAACTTCTTGGAAGTCGCTGCTGGCTTCGTTGAATACAAAAGGCACGTCTGTGCTGGCGATCGGCACCTGCACGATCTCTGAAAACGGTCCGAAGTAGAAAAAAGAAAGACCCACTCCTTCGCGAACAATTTTTCCACCTCGAAAGACCATGACATACGTGGTCGGTGCAACCTTAACAAATCGGATTCCCAGCACAATCGTAATCCTTGCATTGCGAGTACAAAAACAAATCGCGCAAGTTTAGGTCTACAATCGCTTGCAGGGCGCAAAATATGGCCAATTCCGGGATCGAAGCGATGCCAAAGCGTAATTACCAATAGCAAATAGGCAGTTCGTTTGGCTTGTATCGCGCTCGCAGGAACGCAAGGCACCA
>SYJV01000161.1 GCA_005798335.1 Planctomycetaceae bacterium
AACTGTTGGAACATTCTAGGAACAACTCTGGGCGCGTAGTAGGATTTCAATTGCGAAAATCACTCTTAGTGCGCCAAATAATAGAAACCTAATTCGCGTGTGGCCGTAATACCGAATTGTCGAACCACGCTGGACAACTATAGGTGGTTCTTAAAGCACGCCAGAATTAGAAATCAGGCAAGATCGCCGCCTCCCATTAATGAATTTGTTCGCTTACAATTCACACCACGAAATGCAAGCAGTTTAATCAATGCCAGTTTTGCTGTTGGCCAACTTTTTGTAGCGAGGAATGGTCATGTCCGACGGAGTTGATGTGCGTTTGCCGGATTTTCCGGCGAATTGGCAGCATCGGCATTTGTTGGATTTGGAACGGCTTTCTGCAGAAGAAATCACGGTCCTGCTCGACGTTGCCGAGCAGCTTCAAGCTGCCTTTGCGAGTACCCGAGAAAAACTGACGCTGCTCAAGGGCTGTACGATCGCGAATCTGTTCTTCGAAAACAGTACTCGCACTCGCAACAGTTTCTCATTAGCTGCCAAACGACTTGGCGCGGATACAATCGAGTTTTCATCTGGCAGTTCCTCGGTGGCCAAGGGTGAGACCTTTATCGATACTGCCAAGACGATCGAAGCGATGGATGTCGATGCAGTGGTAGTTCGCCACAGTGCTCCGGGAACGCCCCATTTACTGGCACGACATTTGAATTGCTCGGTATTGAACGCTGGCGATGGCCCGCACGAGCATCCGACGCAAGGATTGCTGGATATCCTGACGATTCGCCAGCATCGCGGCGATGTGCGCGGACTGACCGTGGCGCTGGTAGGCGATATCGCACACAGCAGAACCGCGCGATCCAATATTTGGGGACTGAAGAAGTTAGGTGCCCACGTCATTGTTTGCGGACCAGCGACGCTCGTTTCTCGCCAATGGGAGAAGTTTGGGGTCGAAGTGGCCTATAATCTCGACCAGATTCTACCTCGCTGCGATGTGCTCAATCTATTGCGGATTCAATTCGAACGACAAGCCACACGACCGTTTCCTTCCGTCCACGAGTATGCCTTGCTGTACGCGATGACAGCCGAGCGTATGCGGCGCAGTCGTCCACAGATCCTCATCATGGCGCCGGGGCCCATTAATCGCGGCGTGGAAATCACACCCGAAGTTGCCGATGGTCCCCATTCCGTAATTCTGCAACAAGTCAACAATGGAATTGCGATTCGCATGGCTGCATTATGGTTGCTGGTCGGTCGGCGCCCTGGAGTAAGTGCATGACGGAACCGCTGACCAATTGGTTGATCGAAAACGGACGCATTGTCGACCCTGCGCAGCGCATCGATGGTGTCGGTCGCTTGCTGATCTGCAATGGACGCATCGCCAAATTCGATCCGGCAGATGGGGATTTGCCGCCGATATTGCAGCGCGTCGATGCCACCGGACTTATTGTTGCTCCTGGCTTGGTCGACCTGGAAGCAGAACTGGGCGAGCCCGGCGTCGAGGAGGATGAAACGATCGCCAGTGGAACGCTGGCAGCGCTGGCGGGCGGATTTACGTCAGTAGCTTGCACGGCGAACACTGATCCACCTATTGATTCTGCTACGGCCGTGGAATTCGTTCGTCAAAAGGCGGCGCGAGCGGATCGGTGTCGAGTATTTGTTGTCGGCTGTGTCAGCAAGGGTCGCAATGGAGAGGAATTGGCTGAGATTGGTTCCCTGGTCGACGCCGGGGCGATTGCATTGAGCGATTCTCCGCGACCGGTTCAGAACACTGCCCTGCTCCGCCGAGCTCTCGAGTATTGCTTGATGTTTGATCGTCCCATACTCGATCGGCCCGAAGTACCCAGCTTAACGCGTGGCGGCGTCATGCACGAAGGTTTGACACAATTGGTTTTGGGGCTGGGACCGATCCCCTCCGAAGCTGAGGATTTGGCTACGGCGCGCGACCTGCGATTGATTGAAACCACGGGCGGTCGACTTCATTTGAGCAGCATTTCGACGGCTGGCAGCGTCGAATTGGTCCGGCGCAGCAAGGCACGAGGAACGCCGGTCACTGTCAGTGCGCGCGTGACCAATCTCTGTTTTGACGATAGCCACCTTCGCAGTTTTGATGCCAACTACAAAGTCAATCCACCGCTCCGCGATCGACTGCATATCGATACTTGTATCGAGGCGATTGTGGACGGCACCATCGATGCAATCACGACCGGCCATCAACCCAGAGCACTCGAGAAAAAGATGCAAGAATTGGACGAAGTGCCGTTCGGAGTTACTTCGCTCGATACCGCGCTGTCCCTGATCATCACTAAATTCATCCTACCCGGCGTTCTTTCGTGGAATCGCGCGATCGAGTTACTCGCCACCAATCCGGCTCGCGTCTTGGGATTGGACGCGGGGACATTGAAACCCGGCGCCCCGGCGGATGTCGTACTCATCGATCCCAACGAAAACTGGACGGTCGAACCGCAGCAGCTTTTCTCTCGCAATCACAACACGCCGCTGCTGGGTACGCCGCTAACGGGTCGTGCTAGGACCGTGTGGGTTGGGGGTGAACAAAAATTCTCCCGCTAGTTGAATCTATGGAACATGAATTTTTTGTCGCCGTGCGTTCGAATAGTGGACTTTTGGTTCGCGGTAATGGTAGACTTAGGGCGTTTGTTGGGGCGGTCAGAGTCGATTGACCGCTCAAAACGGATCAGACCTTGTTCCATTCCCCGCGGAGGCATTTTGTATGAACCATCGTCACGAAACTTCAGATCATCGGAACTCCTTGGCTCGGCGCGACTTTCTCAAGTCTACTGCGGCAGTGGCTTCGGTTGCGGCGTGTTCGTCCGGCATTGTCCGTGCCGCTGATACCTCCAGCAAGACATCTGAGTCGCTGGTAAAAGTCTTGTACGAGACGCTATCTCCAAAGCAGAAGGAAACCATCTGCTTCGACTGGAACTTTGTTGACCCAAAACTTGGATTGTTGCGCACGCGTACCTCCAATAACTGGCATATTACTAAGCCAACGATCGAAGAGGAGTTTTACACTGCCGAACAACGCGACATGGTCCGCAAGATATTTGAAGGCTTGATCGTTCCCGAGTGGCACGCCAAGTTCGACCAGCAGTTGAGCGATGATGGCGGAGGCTGGGGCAAACAGCAGAATATCGCCATCTTCGGCAAACCGGGCGACGACAAATTTGAATTCGTGATGACCGGTCGCCACATGACGATGCGCTGCGATGGCAATTCCGAACAACATGTGGCTTTCGGAGGCCCGATTTTCTACGGCCATGATCCAGGCGCGCAGGCCAGTAACGTGTTCTGGGAGCAAGCTCTGGCGGCGAACAAGGTCCATGAAATGCTCAATGGCAAGCAGCGGGCAATGGCCGAAGTCGCCAAAACTCCTCGCGAGCAAGATGTTGGGTTCCGCGGCAAAGATGGAAAATTCTTGGGCATTCCAGCCACGGAATTGTCTGCCGATCAAAAGGCTCAACTGCAAAAGACGCTCGACAAACTGTTCGAACCGTATCGCAAGTCCGACACGGCGGAAGCTCTGCAATGCTTCAAAGCACAAGGTGGTTTGGACGCTTGTTATCTTGCGTTCTTTACCGATGTGAACATCGAGGACACGAAGATTTTCGACAATTGGCGCGTCGAAGGACCATCGTTTGTGTGGCACTTCCGCGGCGCACCGCACGTACACGTGTGGGTGAATATCGCCGATACATCGACCGTTAAACTTAACGCGTAACTCGGATTTTGCCGTGCGAGTTTATACGGCGATAGACTGCCAAAATCGCATTTGCCGTAATAGAAATCAACCGCAGTAACCAACGCCTTGGGAACCCACCCAAGGCGTTTTTTTTGGATATTCGCCATTCGAAGCATTCGTTTTCACGATCCGCCCAAGAGTCTGAGCTTGGTTTTTACCATGGAAAGATAGGCAATTCGTCGATCGCGAATATTTTGAGTTTTGGGCTTGGGTTGCTTGACAACGCAAACTCAAGGGCGTTAGATTGGACCGCGACGCAGCATTTGCGGCAAACAAGGCCCCATGCGACCACTAGAGACACATCGCAGGATCGATACTCGCTGTGGGCTGCCGCGTAAATTTCGGTTCCGTTCATGGAGGTAATCCCAAGTGATTGATTCGGGAGTACGCGACGTTACGAAGCGGGTTCGCAAGATCTTAGCCACCAGCCCGTTACCAGAGATCCGGCACATTCAAGTCGAACAAGATGGAGATCGATTGTATCTGCACGGTCGGGTTCGATCATTCTATGCTAAACAGATGGCTCAGGAAGCGGTTCGACAAAGTGTTCGAGGGATGCAGTTGGTCAATGACATAGCCGTCGATTGACTGAGCAGACCTTGACTAAACCAGGCGATGAACCGGTCCATCTTGGCGACTAAGTCGCGAATCTGTTTATCCATCAATGGTCGGAAATGCTAGCTACAGCTTTAGCGAAAATTGGAGACAACAGTTCGTTGAATTGATCTTCTCCCTCTAGAAATTCCAAATTGACTTCGAGGGCAGCCAAGGGCAGTTTGCCAATGCGGGCGGATTGCAGCTTTACCCAATCCTTGACGGTGCAAATCAGGGCTTCTGCTTCAGAATATTGCTTCGCCCATTGCGCCAAATCGTGGATATCTTCAGCCGAATACGCATGATGGTCCCGAAATCTCCGCTCTGCGAGCACTTCGACGCCGGCGCTTGCAAGCGCTCGAAAAAAAGCGTCTGGGTTGCCAATGCCGCAAAATGCCAGCGCCTTGCGTCCGCTGAACGTGTTCAGTGGCAACGCACCAATTTCGGGAAATACCTTGAAGCCTGTGGGGCGATGCTGAGATTTCAATATTGCCACCTGCGGAGCGTAACGGCGAATTTCGCGTTCGAGTTCCTCCTCGTTTTCTCGTGAAGCCTGATTTACTCGCGTCAAGATAACGATCTGCGCC
The DNA here is from genome assembly GCA_005798335.1 of Planctomycetaceae bacterium. Classification (GTDB taxonomy): domain Bacteria; phylum Planctomycetota; class Planctomycetia; order Pirellulales; family Pirellulaceae; genus Aureliella. The sequence goes on from SYJV01000161.1 coordinate 4,933, forward strand.
CGCGCCAAACTGGCCATGGACTCGCGATATAATCCGCCTGGCAACAATCGTCGTGCCAGGAAGGAATCCGTTGTGTCGATCAACACGATGTCCAAGTCGCGGGCGATTCGACGATGTTGGAATGCGTCGTCCAAGATGACCAGTTGCATTTGTAGTTCATCAACGGCCAATTGGCCCGCAGCGACTCGATCCGGGTTTTGAATGTGTGGCACATCCGGTAACGCAAGTTCCAGCTCAAGTGCCTCGTCGTTACGTCCATCATCCAGTTGACGGTACCCGCGACTGATTATCGCCACGCGAATGTTATTGGCGCGAGCTTGTTTGGCTAACCAAGCGACAACTGGCGTTTTGCCGGTACCACCGACGGATAAATTGCCAACCGAGATCACGGGGATTAGTAAACGATTGCAGCGTTTTAAGCCAAGATCATACAATAAATTGCGCAGCCATACCGCGGCTCGATAGGGAACTGCGCACAACCGCAACCCGGTTCGAACCAGTCGCCAGCCCGTGCTGGTTCCTTCGGAGGTTATCAACTGGCGAAGGTCCATTGCCTACCCATGCAAATGGTACAAGCCCACGCGCAAGCGAGTGCGTCAAACCTGGCACGGGTGGGCGCACTCGCTTGCGCGTCGGGCTTGTAT
>SYJV01000162.1 GCA_005798335.1 Planctomycetaceae bacterium
AATTCGATCATTCTTATGTCAAAAAAGATGTGGGGTATAACAAGGCTTCCAGCTTGTCAACCTGTAGCGGAGTTTCGCCATTGCTTGCACAAGATATTGACAAGCTGGAAGCTTATCCCACGTTCGTTGAACGGTATTGGGGTTAAACGACTTACTCGGCGGAATGTGCATTGGCCGGTTGCATCATTCGAAAAACGGTCCCGGATGCTGGTCAAGTATCAGGTCAGCCGCTCAGTGTACTTGGACGGCACCTTCCTGTGCAATCGGACGCGATGGTTGACAATTGACTTCGATGGCTGCGGCGCAAATAAAAAGGTCAATGTACATAGTGTTTTGTACACAAGTTCGATTGTGTCAAACTGCTGGCCAGTCCACGGTTCCAAGGCAGAGCTGAAGCGAGCTATTAATCGGCACAAAGTGCCTACAGTGGATCTTCATTGGCAGCGTATTTGCTGAATTGGTACATTGAATCTTGGACGACCGCGAGCGAGATTTGGGCGTTCTCTGGCGGCAAAGAATTTCTGGGCGAGTTTCTGCGGATGAGAGTTAGTCAATTCGAAAAACGAAACTAGGGTACGTGCACGCAAGCAAATGTTCGCCGTCCTGAACGAAAGTGGGCATGTTCAAAGGAAAGCTGCGGCGCTGATTGTCGGTGGCGTTATGGGACGCGACAACGCGAAGTTGCCCAGCAGACCAGCTTTGGGTTTTGCTTACGGGGGTTTCCTTGCTGGCGCGAACGGATTACCTTGACGCGACGCGAGTTTGATAGATTCAGTGTGCGCGCGGAAATCTCTTGCGTGCGATGGAAATCATTTGAAAGTTTTTCACGATGAGCAATGCAACCAAAGCGAGACATCCTTCCGGATTGTACGTGTTGTTTTTCACCGAGATGTGGGAACGATTCGGCTTTTATTTGATGTTGGGCATTCTCTTCTTGTACATGACTGGTGGCTTGCAAGATGGCGGTCTGGGATTTGACAAATCGAAGGCCAACGACATTTATGGAACTTATATTGCTTTGGTTTACTTGACGCCATTCATTGGAGGATTGTTGGCGGACCGAATTTTTGGATATCGCAAGACGATTATCTTTGGCGGTGCCTTGATGGGAGCCGGATACTTGACGCTGGCACTGCCCGGCCAAGGTCCTTTCTATCTGGCGTTGGGATTGATCATCGCCGGCAATGGATTTTTCAAGCCAAACATCTCTACATTGCTGGGCAATCTCTACAACAAGGACGATTTGAAAGAACTCAAAGACAGCGCCTACAATTTTTTCTACATGGGGATCAATATTGGAGCATTCGTGTGCAATTTCGTCGCCGCGTACATGCGCAACAACTATGGCTGGGGTTGGGCGTTCGGGGCTGCGGGAGTTGGCATGTTCATTGGCTTGGTGATCTTCATCCTGAATACTCGGCACGTAAAGGAGGCGGACATCGTCAAACCTCGCAACGCAGAGGATATGCCTACTGGCAAGATCTTTGCGACGATTTTTATTCCTGCGATTGTCTTTGCAGTGATTGGTTGTTTTCTGCCCGGGCTGTTTGGTCAGGACAACTTTCTGGGCTCGATGTCGAACGACGCTTTTATTTTTGCGTGTATCCCGATCGCGTACTACTATCTCAGCTTGTATCTCCAAGCATCAACCGAGGACAAAAAACCGATCGGTGCTCTGCTGTACATTTTCTCCGTCGTCGTCATTTTCTGGGCCATTTTTCATCAGAACGGAAATGTGCTGACGGACTGGGCTGAGTCCAATACCGCTCGCGAAGCACCCGCGGCCATGGAGAGCATGCTCAATGAGTTTGGCTTTGCGGAGACCGTCGATGCCAAACCAACGACCAATGCTGAAGGAAAAGAGGAAGTCAACAAATATCTGTTGAATCTCCCCAAAGACCAATGGCCTGCTGAAGGAGCCTCGTTGAGCCTGATCAACACAGAACTATTTCAATCGCTCAACCCGCTGTTTGTCGTCGTTTTCACACCGTTGTTGGTCACACTGCTGTTGTCATTGAAAGCCAAAGGACGCGAGCCATCGACGCCTGGAAAAATCGCGTTGGGTTTGTTTATCACTGGATTGTCTACGTTGGTGATGATCGCGGCCGTAGGTGTCAGTGGCAATGGTGCCGATAAAGTGTCCGCGATGTGGCTGATCACTACTTACGCAGTGATCACGATTGGCGAATTACTGCTCAGCCCAATGGGGTTGTCGTTGGTCTCCAAGCTCAGCCCAAGTCGCTTGACGGCTCTGATGATGGGCGGATGGTTCCTGTCGACATCGATCGGCAATAAACTGTCCGGAGTCCTGGGGCACCTGGGCGCCGAGAGTGATGACAAGAGTCACGTCTTCTGGATCAATTTCGGCGGTGCCATGTTTTCGGCGCTGCTGCTGTTCATTTTTGTCAAACGCATTCGAGAAGTTGTTCGCGACAAGACCGGGCACGATTGACCGGCGGTTGCCGATTCGCGGACAGTCTCCATTGAAACACTCACGAAGAACCGAGTTTAAGACGTGGTTACCCAATCCAATTTGACTGCACAGCAAGCGTCGGAGCTGGAGAAGATCCAGTCATTCACTGGCGAATACCCGCGACAGCTTTGGCATTTATTCATGATTGAGATGTGGGAGCGATTCTGCTTCTACGGCATGCGCGGCATGTTGACCGTCTTCATGGCCGAGCAATTGCTGCTGTCGGACAAAGACGCGAATCTCCAGTACGGTGCGATTCAGGCGTTCATTTACGCATTCACTTTTATCGGCGGTTTATTTGCGGACAAGATTCTCGGTCTGCGAAAATCGTTGGTCTGGGGAGCGATCTTGATGATCGCAGGCGGCTTTCTGATCGCCGCTTCGCCCACGAGAATGTTTTACTGGGGAATCTGCTTTTCCATTGTGGGCACGGGGTTCTTTAAGCCCAACATTTCTTCAATGGTCGGCCAGCTTTACCAGGAGGGAGATCGCCGCCGCGATGCAGGTTTCAGCTTGTTCTATGCCGGTATCAATTTGGGAGCGACACTCGGCGGGATCGTCATGACTGCGGTAGGCTTGAGTTACTCGTGGAGTTTGGCTTTCGCGCTCGTGGGCGTCGTCATGCTGATCAGCTTGCTGACCTTCAGCTTAACCAAACACACTATGGGACCAATTGGTCTATCACCATTGACCAATTCACCGGTGGAATCAAACAGACGAATCTTGGAGTGGGCGACATACGCCGGTTCGTTGGCGATCATTCCCTTGATATTAGTGCTCGTGAAAAACACCGCGTACACCGACATGGTCATGTACACCGCTGGTCCATTGGCACTGCTATATGTCTTCTATGAAATGACCAAGTACGATTGGGCAGCGGTCAAGCGGTTGTGGGCGGCGATTATTTTCATCGTCTTCTCGGTTTTCTTTTGGGCCTTTTTTGAACAAAGCGGTGGATCGCTGGCACTGTTCGCGCGAAACAATCTGGAGGGCTCTTTGTTGGGCATGAGCATCGACCCCAACGTAGTCAACAACAGTGCGAACTCAATATTTGTGATTCTGTTCGCAGCCCCGCTGGGTCTAGTTTGGCTGTGGCTAGCGCGCCGAAAGTTGGAACCTGACTCAGTGGTCAAATTTGGGTTGGGCTTTTTGATACTCGCTGCGGCATTCTACTTGTTCTATGCGACGATTCACTTTGCCAACGCAAACGGAATGACTTCGTTACATGTCTTTACTCTGGCGTATTTGGTGATCACCTTCGCCGAACTATGCCTGTCGCCGATCGGTTTGTCGCTGATGACCAAATTATCGCCGCAGCCGATGCAGGGCCTGATGATGGGCATGTGGTTTTTGGCCAGCGCCTATGGGCAATACGTAGCCGGGTTGTTGGGCGCCGGGATGAGCGTCGCGAACGAAAACGCTAGCGCGCTTGAAAAATTGACATCCTATACCAACGGATATCAAACTTTGTCAATGTATGCGTTAGTGCTGGGAATTCTATTGATAGTGATTTCTCCTTTGGTACGCAAGTTAATGGGCAGCGTACGGTAGACGAACTGCCAGTTGTTCGACCAATTAAGGGTCCAGCATTAATTCGTCCAAAAAGAATTCGTCGAACTCCGGCCAATCGTCAACAATTGGTGGAGTGCCAGGCGCTGGCTGGAGAATGCTCTCCTCAATCACAGGGAAATTTGGCCCAACATCAATCTCCAAATGCGAGAAAATGCCATCGATATCGGTTGAATCCAACCGTTCATCAAACACCGCATCCGCAAACTGCACGGAAATACCGCTGAACGCATCTAGTTTTTTGCCACCCGATGTCACGCTGCTTGCGCCAAGCAACGCAGCAGGTTGGTCGTCGTTCAAGATAACGCCAGCAGCGGTGAGAAGTCTGATAACCGCTCCGGTTGCATTGCTCAGTTGGACAAAGAAAGACTCATTGCATTGCCTGTAAACTGCACGCTACGCCCCTGAGCGTTCAAGCTTGAGAGCAACAATTGCAACTGTTCGTCGAGTTCTAGCGTAAAATCACCGTTGACCGTTTCTTTGACCGTTTGGCTGGCCATCGAACCGGCGACGAATTTTACGGTGCCGCCGGTTACTGCCACATAATCGTTGTCGGCAAGCGTGGCCGGATTGGTCAGTCCGTCCGACGTATTGGCCGTCAATGAAACGTCGGCGTCTGCCAGTTTGTCGATCGAGACCGAAAACACCAAGCTGGCCGTGCCGCTGTTGGACTCCAGCACCATCGGGTTGTTGATCGAGATTGTGGCCGAGTCGTCATTGGCGATCGTCAGTGTTGCGGCGGGCTGGATCAAACTTACATTGCCATTACCGCTCGGATTGATCAACTGCATATCCTTGGACTAATTCGAAGTCTCTAGTTCACGGCGCCAGCGTTCGGGGACACCTTCGAAAGCGGCTTGATAGGTTGCTTCGAAAGGGACCATGACGTGTCCCGGTGGCCGCAAGAATAGCGGCATATCCGGGAGCGATTTTCCAACAGCGAACGGCTCGATGAAGGCTTGCCGTTCAAGTCCTCCCGTATACGCTACGATGGTGAATGGTTCGTCGGGCGGCAAGACGAACTGCTCCTCCTCACCGATTTCATCCCAAATCGCACCGTGAATACCTTGAGGATCGCGACTGCTCGGCGGGAAAACGTCAACGATCAGCAGGTGAATGCCTGCCCTGAGCAGTTCGTGCGTTTTATCGACAAACGATCGTATCGCGTGGCGACTTGCCTTGTTCCCTGGCGAGACAATTTCGATTATCGCCACGACGTCATCGCCACTTCGATGACGTATCACCACACGACTGCGTTTGTCAGCGTAAATCTCGATCTCGGATTTCGCCATGAAGCGAGTTCTTGGCAAAGCAGTTGCCAGCCCGCCACCTGTTTGCGAGCGAATTCCATTACCGTCGTCTTCGTCTGGTAAATGAACATTGCCAAGCGTCAGCACATCCGGCCCCAGCCCGCCAGCAATTTGCTCTGCCATCGCATAGTATTCTCGCGGAAGCAGACTGGAATTGAGAGTTCGGCTTATGCACGTAATCCACTCGTGATGAAAATGGTGAAACGTGCCAGCGATAACGCGGGTCCAATCGTGAACTGGCATTTTGAGTTCCTTCGTGTCAAAACTAGAAAATCAGTATACCACCGACGAAAAAAGTTGTACAACTTTCAAGTTCATGCGGTTGATGCACTACTGCTTCTGAAAATTTCGTACATCGATTGGAGTTTCAAAGCGCAACACACTCGACGCCCGAGGCTAGCGCCAACGGCTCACTTTCTATCAGCACTATGCGGCTACTTGGGTTGGCAGTATCGGTCGACCCAATCAAAAAATACTCGCGACCAGAGAACGCTGTTTTGGGGTGAGGTTACCCAATGCCCTTCGTTGGGAAAGTAGAGAAAACGACTGGGAACTCCTTGGACTTGCGCGGCCGTGAACGCTTCCATGCCTTGCGAAAGCGGGACACGAAAGTCCTTTTCACCGTGGATCACCAGCAACGGCGTCTTCCAGTTGCCTGCAAAGCGATGCGGTGAAAATCGGTCGTAAGCGCTTTGTATTTCGGTGTTCTTCCAGAATGGACCTCCCATGTCCCAATTGACGAAGAACAATTCTTCGGTCGAGCCGTACATAGATTCGAGGTTGTAGACGCCGCAATGGGAAATCATTGCGCAAAATCGGTCCGCGTGATTGCCCATCAGCCAATACACTGTGTAGCCTCCAAAACTGGCGCCAACTGCCGCGACGCGGCGACGATCGATTGTGGGATCTGCCATCATCGCATCCGTTGACGCTAAAATATCGCGCATGGCTTGCCCACCCCAGTCACCGCTGATCTGATCGTTCCAGGCCTGGCCAAAACCGGGCAAGCCTCGGCGATTAACGGCTAGTACAACGTAGCCGCGCGCTGCCATCAAATGAAAATTCCAACGATAGGAAAACCACTGGCCAATCTGACTCTGTGGTCCGCCTTGGCAATAGGTCAGCATTGGCCACTGCCGATCCGACTTGGCGTCATAACCAGGAGGAAAAACCACCCAGTTATGAACCTGTTTGCCATCGCTCGCTTGAAACCAGCGCTGTTCGATGCGCGGCAGTTCGAGCGACTGATAGATCGTGCCATTCTCGTCGGTCAATGTCGTCACTGTACCGGTCGTGGTATCGACCAGCGCCAATTCCACCGGACGCAGCATGTTCTGCTGCGTGACTAGTAAACTTGTCGTGCCAGGAATAGCGCCGACTAGACCAAAGTCGAATTGGCCGCTGGTCAGTTGTCGCACTCGCCCCGTGTGCGCGTCGACTTCGAATACCTGAGTCGTGCCCAGGGTCTCACTCTGAAAGAACAGCTTATTGGAATCATTTCCCCACTCGACATGATGCGCCGACTGCTCCAGTGAGCTGGTCACTTCGGAAACGCGCTTGGTTGCGCGATCGTACAGCATGACCCGATTGCGGTCCGCTTCGAATCCAGGTCGAGCCATCGAATCGAAAGCGATCGTACGACCGTCGTTCGAGTACTTTGGTTCGCGATCATAGCCGACCATTCCCGGCGTGATGTTTTCGAGTGGTCCACCGTCGGAGTTGGCCAGATAGATACCGCTGTCGGTGCTTTCGGCCGAATTGTTAACCAGCTTCAGAGTCAACGCAACTTCGCGTCCGTCGGGTGAAAAATCGAACTGTTCGGCGCCGCCAAACGGTGGTAGCGGGCAATCTGTTTTCAGCGACCGCATCAAATCGACCGGCGGCATCAATTTTCCGTCACTACCAAACTTGGCGACGTGGACATGGCTGTACGCGTAGTCGTGCCACGCGTTCCAATGTCGGTACATCAAGCCATCTATGATGCGCGCGTCGGCTTTGGGAAGATCGGTATACAACTCGTTGACGTTCGAGTCCATTTTCACGTCGACGGTAAACGCCAATCGTTGGCCATCGTTTGACACTTTGAGGTTGGATATGCCCTCAGGGATGCTGGTCAACTGCACTGGCTCGCCACCAGCCGGGTTCACCATCCACGCTTGGGGAGTTGGTTTCTCGCCGGCAGTTGGACCGATGTAGAGCAATCGTTTTCCCTCGGGCCGCTCGATCCAATTCACCGAGCCCAGCCCCTTAACTTCAGCGACAAGCACTTTCGCAGAAACACTCAATCGCGCGGTCCCAAAGCCAGCACTAGTCGCGCCGGCAGCGTCTTTTTGCGGACCGAGTTCTGCGGGCATCTCAACCACCAACAGATCTGATTTCCCTGCGTTGGCCTGGAGGTCATACCTAGTGACAACGTACGCGACGAGCTTGCCATCGGGTGAAATAGCGGCTTCGCCGATCCTGGAAAGTTTCCACAATAATTCAGGCGTCATGCGCTGGGCCGCTACGCAACGAAACGGCGACAAACTCCCGATAAGCATCACCGCGATCAATGCCAAACTTTGTGTGGTTTTCATAGCCATAGTCATCTAATTTTTTTCGATGTAATTTTGGGAACGAATCTCTGTCGGCTGTCCAATTATCGAGCAAGCTGCTGCTTGACGGCGCCGAGGATTTTCTCTTCGAGTCCAGGTGCGAATCGAGTGGGTTGATCGTAGTAGATCATGGCGCTACCCCCTTCGTAACCGCCTTCGCTGAGTACGCGTTCGCTGGGAATATAGCACGGCGCAGCATTGCTGTAGGCGTTCACCCAAATACTTGCTCGAGGTATTTCACTCTTTAGCCGCTTGGCATAATCCACGACAACTTCGCCGGCCAAGAATACCATGCAAAGCGAATCGCCAAATTGCCAAGTTTGAATCGGATAGTCGATTTTTGTGCGCAGTTTCTCACCGCGATCAAGTTTGCTGAGCTGCACTCGAGCATGATAGCCGATTGCGGAATCGAGTTTGGATTTCTGCTCCAGTTCCTGGCGTGACGGTAGTTCGGCCAAATCCAAATCGATGCGCGAATACTGGACGTTGATTTTACCGGATACGGTTTGCAACGGACCATCGGCTAGGCGTTTTACTTCGCAAGCAATCTCGAGGCCTTGCTGCGAGGCGATATCGAATCGATCGCCCTGCACACCGAGCAACGGATTCTGGTCAGCGCCACAGCCGATCGACACCATCGCGAGCGACCCGGGAAAAATCCGTTCGATGTGCTCCTGAGCATATCCGGCCCAATCGCCGCCGATTAGGCTCTCAGACAAAGTCACGCAGTGGCACGCGTAATTGACTAGAATCGATCTCGGTTGGCCATTGAGATCACGCACCACTAGCATTGGCAATTCGTGATCGATCGGTCCAGTTGCCGATCTACGGTTCTTGGCAAAGGTGACTTTGCCTACTCCGAACATCATCGTTGCGGGCTTGCGGTCATCGAGAGCTGCCAGTCCCACTTCCACCAGCTTGTCCGTAAAGAACTGGGTATAGCGGTCGATATGTGCCTGGTCCGCCGGTGGAATCTGAGCACCAAAAATATTGGGGGCACAGCCGTTGATCATCGGAGCCGTATGCGTGTGCGACGCTGCGATGGCAAGCCGCTCCTGGCGCAGCTTTGATGACTGGCCGATTCGACGAGCCACCTCATGAGTGATTTCATCCGGAACACCTAGGTTGTCGACGGTGATCAGGACCAACGGCCCTTCGGTGTCATCTCCGATTGCCAACGCTTTGGCCCAGATGCGCTGTCGAACACCTCTCGACTCTTCCTTGCGAACCAAGAACCCATTCATCCTGACTGGGTAATCGGGAGTAATGTCCACGCGCGCCGACCCAACTTGATATTGACTCTCCGCGGCCCCAACCGGCAGAGCAACCGCTTGGCAACTTGCCACAATTGCTATCACCGAGCACCAGAAGACATCGCGTAGTTGTCCTTCGTCCGCGTGTGTCGTATTGATACTGAAGCTTTGCAAACGTACCGCTCTTAGAATCCAAGCCAGCATAGACGTGCTCGCATTTTAGTTCAGTGAGACTGGGCGAAATAGTACGACTTTACTAGCGAGATTATTGTGTCCGCTGTGGCTCCCAACAAGCATATGACCCGCAAGTGGCGTGGTCGAAACCTCGTTTAACCCCGTTCAACGAACGTGGGATAAGCTTCCAGCTTGTCAACCTGTCGCGGAGTTGCGCCATTGCTTGCACAAGATATTGACAAGCTGGAAGCTTATCCCACGTTCGTTAAACGGGGTTATACGAGGTTTCGACCGGGCAGCGTTGCAAGAAGCTGCCAAACACTGCCAGGTGACTTCAATTCACTACCATCCGCAAAATTTACTCAATCGGCATCATCGCTACAGTCGATCAATTCGATAAATCTTATTGCTTTTAATTTCTAGGGAGGGTGGAACCAGTTGGAATGGTTGCCGCGTTCTACTGCCTCGCGCGATTGCACGTGGGTTATTGGAGCGTTTCCGTTGGGTTCAAGAGAAAAGTGGTATGGACTTGCGAAACACATGTACGTGCCGCCTTTTCTGACCGACCGCAGGAATTTTTTCATTTTCATTCAGCGGCTATTCCAGGGGTTTCACTGGCACCATGCTAAAACCAGTTGCATAAGGGTGGATCAACCGTGGTCAATTACTACAAATTGTTTTTTCTTTTTGCTTTGGCTTGCGCCCAATCGCAAACTTGCTGGTCTCAAAATCTCAGCTTGATGCCCAAGCCAGCCGGATACTCGATGGCGCAAGCGCACATGACTGACCAAGTCAATTCCGGCGCTGGCAGTGCTAGCACAACCAAATCGGCGGCTCCAAAACAAATTCCACAGCCTGCAACTAACGCTAAGAATGGTGTTTCTCCGCCTGAGGGAAATGGCAAGGCCGGCAACGCAGATGCTGCCCTGCTCGAGCGTGGCAAAATTGCTTTTCAATCCTCTTGCACCGAATGTCACGAAGCATCACGAAGCATGGAGCAATCGAAGAGCTATGCTCAATGGATGGAAACGATCCGCAAAATGGCTGCCAAGGAAGATGCACAAATTCGGCCCGCAGATTTTGATGCGATCGCTCGATATTTGACCGCAACTGCAAAGGGTAGTGGCGCGAACGGTTCGGTGTCGGACAAGGATGACCAGGCGAAGAAAGACGCTGACAAAGATGCGGACAAGAAATTCGATCCTGCCGTTGTCGCGGCTGGTCGCGCGGCATTCAATTCTTCTTGCTTGAAATGTCATGATGCTGAACGATCGACCAGCAAGTCGAAGAGCTATTCAGAATGGCTGAGCACGGTCAGACGCATGGCATCCAAAGATGGCGCGGCAGTGTCTCCGTCGGACTATGTTTCGATAGCAACCTATCTGGCCTCGTTGTCAGGTGGAGCCAGCGGTGAAGGAAGTGGCGAATCTAGTGGCTCGGGCGGCGGATGGTCGTTTGGTACCACGGTCTCTACGATCCACCGTAGCGCGAGCGATGAATCATTGGTTGAGAATCCTGGTTTCTTTGCTGACGTTTGGGTGACAACATCATTTCAATCGGCGGGCCCGTGGAGCGCAACCGTGACCGCTTGCACCAGTTGCCACAGTACCAACAGCGCGATCAGTTCGTACAGTCTCGAGTTGCTCGAAGGTTCGGCGACGGTCGATCTGCGCAAGCTGTTCACCGAGTGCCAAAATGACTGTGGGCCTCAAGTTTCACTGAAGGCAGGTAGGTTCCCGGTTCCGTTTGGAGCGTTTTCGTCGATGAGCCACCCGGGAGTTTATCGGGCAGTTACGGTGCCGCTGATGTTCAACATGGGTCGACGCGTGTTCGCACGGGGAGCTGCACCACCGCGGCAGCCGGTGTTGCCGTTACCGTTTCCTGACGAAGGCATCGATTTCATGTACCGCCAAAAACTGACCAAGGACATTTCGTTTGGCCTGGATTTGTACGCAGTAAATGGACTGCAAGGCAACGAGAACAATTTGTTTGAACTCAGTCGAGCCTACTCGGACAACAACGAAGAACCTTCCATCGGACTGCGCACTACGTTAGGCGGCGAATTCTTGACGTTCGGTGCATCGCTGCTGCACGGCGGATTACAAGACCAAAGACGGCCGCTGGAAGACTATACATTGTGGGGCGCCGATGTGACGGCACAGTTGACTGATCGGTGGCGTGTCTATGCGGAATACGCTCGCCGCAGGCAAGACTCGAATAACTTTCCTGGGACAGCGGAAGAGACCTCGGGAGTTGTGGCCGAAACCGAATTTCGGTTCTGGACCAAACCTCATCTCAGCATGCTCGTGCGCTACGATACGCTCGACCATCGCAGCGAAAACGTCGGCGACGCGTCGATCGAACGATTTACCAGCGGTTTTAATATTGGCATGCCGCGAGGCAGCTTGTTGATGATCAATCACGAACACTGGCAACCCGAAATCGGTCGCGACGTGGACCTCATCGGAGTACGTTGGTCGATTTCGTTGTAGGCATGTGGAGTGACTTAATTCACGAGATTGTGTCGCTGAACTGCGGCCGAACAAACCCCAATTCTCCTTTGCCAAATCACGGACTGCATAGCCAGCTCGTCTCGGAGGTTCATGGCGGTAGTACATTTGAGTCTGCCCCATGAACTCGTCATGTCGAAAGCAATAGCCGCTCTTGGATTGCGCAAATTCGATTAGTCGTTGATACACTGGATGTTGAAGCGATAGCGATCACTGTCTTGCTGGTCGTGATTTCGAAACGCCTGGCAATTGATAAGTGTCCCATTGGAGTTCACGGTACGTTGCAAGCTACTTTCCAGCCGCGATTCTCAATTTTGGCATTCTTTGTCATTACAGCGGCTATCGCATTGCTAGTCCCGTTGATCTTCAAGTATTGGCGGCAGCTCACACAGGAGTTCTCAATCGCGTGGACAGTGGCTTGGTCGGTGCAATTTGCAGCCGTGGGGGGCAAATTTACGACACATGCGGTGCATGCCGTTGGCTTTTCCAAGATCTGGCCAGCAATGCTGGTGGTATTCGCATCGCTGGTTTTGAGTTGGTGCATAGGAGAGACCTTACCGATCGACTGGCTGGATTATGTTCAGTTCGAGGAAAGCAAAGACATCTTGATGTTGCCTTTGATCCCTTTGGCATTTATGGCCTGTACGATTGCGATTCTTGCCGCGTTTACGAATGTGCTTGAAGCGATTCGCCGCTGAGTGTTTTGAGCCAGATGTGCTGGAAAACTACTAAACTGGGGACGCCGCCAGGAAACTGCTTGCTCATTTTGATCTGGAATTGCATTTGGTAGTGCGGAATAGTTTGCATTCTCGTTAGTTATTGTTAAATTCAAGTTGTACTTTCATTAAACAAGTTCAATTCGCAATTTCTGCAAGGTGATTATCGTGTTTTTCGATTGCCCTGCTTTTTGTTTGGTGGTTTGTTCCTTATTTAGGTTTTTCCCGTTTGTCTGGAGTCTTGTCGATGAGTCGCTTGGAATTTCTTGCGAAAGGTCGCGCGCGCTTGCGCCGACTGAGAAATGGTGCGTTTTTCAAAAGTGCTCGGCGCAGATTGCTCGGCTTCGAGCGACTAGAGATCCGCAACCTGTTAGCGGTAGTTACGTTCGCTCCATCAGTCGATACAACTTTGTACCAAGAGAGTGAACGTGACCTGGCGAACGGGTTGGGCGATTCGATATTCGCTGGAGTAACCGCTGACCGAAACCAAAATCTGCTGCGGCGTGCGCTGCTGAAGTTTGACGTATCTTCGCAGATACCTGCAGGAGCCACGATTAACTCAGTCACGCTGAGGCTGAATCTGACGAAAACTCCCAATCCGGTAATCAGCACTTCGATGAGCCTGCATGAAGTGCTGGCCGATTGGGGTGAGGGTACGACCAACGCTGGTGGCCAGGAAGGGACCGGTGAAGACGCTACAGCAAATTCTGCGACTTGGAAGCATCGGTTCTTTCCAAGTACGAATTGGACGAGCTTGGGAGGTGACTTCAACTCCAAAGTCAGTTCATCGACTTCAGTACTTGGGCTCGGCAGTTATGAATGGACCGGAGCGGGGTTGGTCACGGACGTGCAGAAGTGGGTGAACACACCGGGCAGTCAGTTCGGTTGGTTACTGAAAGCCACTAACGAGACCACCTCCAAGAATGCGAAACGATTTGCGTCCGCGAACAATAACAACCAAGGCAACCGTCCGTTGCTGACAGTTGATTTCACTCCAGTTGCTGTATCCAACAAGGCACCGACGCTGGACTTGATCGCTAATCCCGCAGCTATTCTAGAAGACGCTGCCGCGCAAACGGTGAATTTAACGGGTATCTCGGCCGGACCAGGTGAAACACAAACGCTGACCGTCACGGCGGTTTCCAACAACACAGCTCTGATTCCGAATCCGACGGTAAGTTACACCAGTCCAAGTTCGACAGGCTCGTTGGTTTTCACGCCCGTGGCAAATCAATCGGGTACCGCGACGATCACGGTAACAGTCACAGATAATGGCGGCACTGCCAACGGAGGAGTCGATACGCTGGTTCGCTCGTTTACCGTAACCGTGAACCCGGTAAACGATGCCCCGACGCTAGACACAATCGCCAACCCGACAGCGATTTTGGAAGAGGCGAGCACTCAGACTGTCAACCTCACAGGCATCTCGGCAGGACCCAGTGAGAACCAAGCGTTATCGGTCACCGCGGTTTCGAACAACACGGCTCTAATCGCCAATCCAGCGGTCACGTACGTCAGTCCCGGTGCCAGTGGGACGCTCAACTACGCGCCGCTGCCCAATCAGTCGGGTACCGCCGTGATTACGGTGACTGTGGCGGATAACGGAGGCACCGCCAACGGCGGCGCGGATACATTTGTCCGCTCATTTACCGTAACAGTGAATGCAGTAAACGACGCTCCCGCACTGGACGCAATCGCTAATCCCGCTGCCATTCTCGAAGACGCCGCGGCGCAGACCATTAACCTATCTGGCATCTCGGCCGGTCCAGGTGAAACACAAACGCTGACCATCACAGCAGTGTCCAACAATCCGGCACTAATTCCGAATCCGACGGTAAATTATACCAGTCCCAGTTCGACAGGCTCGTTGGTTTTTACGCCAGTTGCGAATCAATCGGGTACCGCCACGATCACGGTGACCGTCACCGATAATGGCGGCACGGCCAACGGAGGAGTCGAATCGCTGGTTCGCTCGTTTACAGTAACCGTGAACCCGGTGAACGATGCTCCAACGCTGGATGCAATCGCCAATCCGTCTGCGACTTTGGAGGATGCGAGCGCTCAAACTGTCAACCTCACGGGCATCTCGGCAGGTCCCAATGAGAATCAAACGATAACGGTCTCGGCGGTTTCCAGCAACACGGCTCTGATCGCGAATCCAGTGGTCACGTACGCCAGTCCCGGGGCCAATGGGACGCTAAACTACACGCCGATATCCAATCAGTTTGGTACCTCAGTGATTACCGTGACTGTGGCAGATAACGGCGGCACAGCCAATGGCGGCGCGGATACATTCGTCCGCTCCTTTACGATAACAGTGAACCCGGTCAACGATGCGCCGACGCTGGACGTGATCGCTGACCCTAATCCCATTCTTGAGGACGCCGCCGCACAAACAGTCAATTTAGCGGGCATATCAGCCGGACCCAACGAAAATCAATCGTTGTCGATTACTGCGGTTTCCAGCAATCCAGCGCTGATTCCAAACCCAACGGTAAATTTCACTAGTCCTAGCGCAACCGGCACATTGGTCTATACACCCGTTGCGAATCAATCTGGGAGCGCAATTATCACTGTGACCGTTACGGATAATGGAGGCATCGCCAATGGCGGCAGCGATTCAACTGTTCGCTCGTTCACGGTAACGGTGAATGCGGTCAACGATGCTCCGACTCTCGATGCGATCGCCAATCCTGCGGCGATATTGGAAGACTCTGGAGTACAAACAGTTAATTTAGCGGGGATATCGGCAGGCCCCAATGAGGCTCAAACACTTTCGATTACTGCCGTATCAAACAATCCGTCATTGATCCCAAATCCGTCGGTATCCTATGTCAGTCCCAACGTTACCGGATCGCTTAGCTATACGCCGGTCGCAAACCAGTTCGGCTCGGCCACGATCGTCGTCACCGTAAATGATAACGGAGGAACTGCAAATAATGGCGTTGCTTCGCTGTCGCGAACGTTCACGGTAACTGTCGACCCAGTCAACGACTCACCGACTCTCGATGCGATATCCAATCCAGCGCCGATTCTCGAGGACGCGACCGTCCAAACTATTAATCTGGCAGGCATCGGGGCAGGCCCGAATGAGAGCCAAACAGTTTCGATTACCGCCAGCTCAAGCAATATCGCCTTAATCGCAAATCCGGCGATTGTTTATACCAGCCCCAATGCTGCCGGAACGCTCTCGTACACTCCCGTTGCTAATCAATCTGGAACCGCCATCATAACCGTAACTGCTAAGGATTCTGGCGGTACCAACAATGGTGGCATCGATTCCGTTTCCCGAACCTTTACCGTCACGGTGAATTCAGTTAACGATGCGCCGACTCTGGATTCGATCGCGGACCCCGCGGCCATCTTGGAGGACGCTAAAGAGCAGACATTGAGCCTCGCCGGAATCTCCGCGGGGCCAAACGAAACGCAGACGCTGAGTATCAGCGCGGTATCCAGCAATCCAACATTGATTCCCAATCCAACTGTCACGTACGTCAGCCCCAACGCTACCGGTTCACTGGCCTTTACACCGGTCGCCAATCAATCGGGTGCCGCGACGATTACGGTCACAGTCACCGACAATGGAGGCACAGCGGACAATGGCCAAAACACGTTCACTCGAACTTTCGCGGTTACCGTCACTCCCGTGAACGATGCACCGACGTTGGATCTGATCAACAGCCCAGCTCCCATCCTTGAAAATTCGGGAACTCAAACAGTCCATCTGTCCGGAATATCCGCTGGTCCCATCGAAGCACAAACACTGTCCGTGACGGCCGTATCCAGCAACCCCGCGCTGACCCCAAATCCTATCGTGGCGTATACCAGCCCAAACTCCACCGGTTCGCTCACCTATTCGCCAGTAGCCAATCAAACTGGCACAGCCACAATAACGGTGACCGTCAGCGACAATGGTGGGACGACTAACGGCGGAGTCAACCAAATTGTTCGCACCTTTGTAGTTACGGTCAGTCTAGTAAATCGCGCTCCGACATTGGACGCTGTGCCCAACCCGACCGCGATCCTCGAAGACGCTGGCGCGCAGACTGTTTCGCTTACGGGTATCTCCGCGGGTACCAACGAGACACAAACGATCACCGTGTCCGCAGCGTCCAGCAATCCAACTTTGATTCCTCAACCTACCGTTAATTACACCAGTCCCGGTGCCGTCGGTTCGCTGACCTATACACCGTCAGCCAATCAATCAGGATCAGCCGTCATCACGGTAACCGTTCAAGACAATGGCGGGACTGCTGGTGGTGGCATCGACACAGTGACTAGATCGTTCACGGTTTCGGTCGAGCCCGTGAACGACGCGCCGACTTTGGATGCTATCGCCAATCCGGCGACGGTTCAGGAAGGTGCGGGAGTTCAGACGATTAATCTGAGCGGCATCACCGCGGGTCCGAACGAGAGCCAAACTCTCGTTATCACCGCTGTCTCCAACAATACGGCGTTAATTCCCAATCCTACAGTAAATTACACCAGCCCAAATGCCAGCGGCTCGTTGACGTATACGCCAGTGATCAACCAATCCGGGTCGGCGATTGTCACGGTCACGGTCACGGACAATGGCGGCAAAGCCAATGGCGGAGTCGACTCTTTCGTTCGCACCTTTCGCGTCACTGTAAATGACGTAAATCATGCGCCGACTTTGGATGCGATCCCTAACCCAGCCACGATTCTGGAAGATGCTGGGCTACAACTCGTTGGACTGACAGGAATCTCCGCTGGACCCGACGAAGTACAGGCTTTGACGATTTCGGCTCAGTCCAGTAACACCGCTCTGATCCCTCATCCAACTGTTGTATACACCAGCCCCGATTCGAAAGGCAATTTGGAGTTTATTCCGGCGGCCAATCAATCCGGCACCGCGGTGATTACGGTGACCCTGCGCGACGATGGCGGCACTGCGAACGGTGGAGTTGACTCAATCACTAGGTCGTTTACCGTGACAGTCAATCCGGTCAATGACGCACCGACTCTGGACGCGATCAGCGATCCTCCGGCGATTCTCGAAGGCGCCACAACGCAGACCATTCAAATGGCGGGCATCACCGCCGGCCCCAATGAAACTCAGTCGTTGAAAGTCTCGGCTGTTTCCAGCAACACGGCACTGATTCCCAATCCAGCAGTGATCTATACCAGCGCCAATGCGACCGGTTCGTTGACTTACACACCTGCCGCCGACCAGGCTGGAACCGCAGTTATTACTGTAACTGTTCAGGATGACGGAGGTACAGCCAATGGAGGCAACGATTCGTTTACGCGAACTTTTACAGTGACCGTGGAATCGATCAACGATGTACCGACTCTGGATGCGATAGCCAATCCGGCAGCGATCCTCGAAGATGCTACGAGCCAGACCGTGAGTTTGACCGGAATTTCGGCTGGTCCTAACGAATCGCAAGCATTGTCAATCACGGCCGTGTCGAGCAATCCGAACCTCATATCCAATCCTACCGTCACATACACCAGCCCCAATGCCACGGCGTCGCTGAAATACGTGCCAGTGCCTAATCAATTTGGCTCGGCAACGATTTCCGTTACGCTCAAGGACGATGGCGGGACATCCAACGGCGGAGTCGACTCGATTACGCGGTCGTTTACTATTACCGTCAATCCAGTCAATGACGCACCCACGCTCGATGCGATTCCCAATCCGGCCGCAGTGCGTACCGACCAAGGTGTTCAGTCCCTGAATCTCGCCGGCATATCGGCTGGTCCATTTGAATCACAATCGTTGACCGTCAGCGCCATTTCTAGCAATCCCAGCTTGATTGGCCAGCCGACGATCGACTACACGAGCCCCAACGCGAATGGAAAACTCTCGTTCGCTCCGGTCGGTAATCAAGCCGGCAAAGCAACGATTACTGTCACGGTTCAAGATAACGGCGGGACCGACAACGGTGGAGCGAACTCGGTGTCGCGCGACTTTGTCGTCGAAGTGATCGTTGTCAATGAACTGCCAACGATCGATGTGATCGCCAATCCTGCTGCGATCAACGAGGATTCGGCGAGCCAAAAAATTACGCTCACCGGTATCACTGCTGGCACCGGTGAGTCGCAGCCCATTTTCATCGCTGTGACATCGGACAATCCGAACGTGATTCCCAATCCAGTTGTTACTTACACCAGTCCGCAGACCACGGGCTCGCTGGCTTACACGCCTGTAGCGAACAAATTTGGGAGCGCAGTGATTACAGTGACAGTGACGGACGGCGGCTTGGACAAGAACTTAGCCACGACGCTGGATAACGCATCTGTCAATCGACAGTTTACTGTCACGGTGAACTCTGTGAATGACGCTCCGGTGGCTGTCGCCGATGCGTTTCAGTTAACCGAAGATACGCTCGCGGTAATCGATCTGCTGGCCAACGACAGCGATGTTGATTCCGCTTTCAACACGAGTTCGTTTGAATTCAAGCTGGGCCCGAATCACGGTACTGTATCGGTGACTGCCAACGGAAAAGTAGAGTATCGGCCCGCGCAGGATTACTTTGGCATCGACGGATTCTCCTACCGTGTAGCCGATGCCCAAGGAGCGTTTTCGGATTGGGCTACGGTTAACTTGGCGATCAATGCGATTCCAGTCGCGGCCGGTGAACTGCAATACCTCAATGCTGGCGCGCCCACGAATATCAACGTGCTAGCCAACGATCGCGATCCCGATGGCACCGCGCAAGATTTGCAGATCGTGATTGTGTCGAATCCCGATCCCAGCGTCGGCCAGTTCGTCGTGACAACCGACAAGTTAGTTCGCTTTACACCAGGTCAAGCGTTTGCCGGCTCAGTTCAATTGCGGTATCGAGTGCGCGATGCATTGGGAGCCGAATCGCCGGAGGCTATCGCCTCGCTGGGTGTCTTCAATCAGAATCCGAGAATATCCGAAGACGTCAACGATTCCGGTCAGATAACTCCACTGGATGTGTTGTTTATCATTAACACTTTGAACGTTGAAGGTGGTCGTCGAATCGCCCCCGGAAGCCACTTAGCGCCTTTTTATGACGTGAATGCGGATGGATTCGTTTCGCCTTTGGATGCGTTGCTGATCATCAATTTTCTCAACTTGCGACTAATCACCGGTGAAGGTGAATCGCAGTTGAACCAAACGATTGTGCCATGGCCTGTCGATCATTTCAGGACTGACAGTAGTCTCGGCGACGATCTAGTGTTCGAGGCTGAAGAGAGGAAGCCCGATGTACTGGATTCACTGCTTAGTCAGCCTATTCATGTTCTGGTCCAAAGCTCGAATTTGACTGCTACGAGCGCGCCCCGATCGTCCAAGCACGCAGCGAGTGACGTTGTCTTCCAAGACATCGATGCCCTGATGGTCGATGCACTGGCGATGGACTGGGATTAGGCTCTGTTTCTAAACAACCAGATTGTCGACTTTCGCTCCGCGAAAGCTCTGTCTTTTCCAATCTTTCGCGGAGCGAAAGGCGACTTTAGAAACAAAGCCTAGTACCCAACGGTCTAGCTTTAGGGGTCGCGCGTTCAAAATTCAATATTGGTGGGGCGGCATTTTGGGCACTGGTGTGTGCTACTCCCGCCAATTTTGAATTCGAACGCGCGACCCCTGATGCGGACGCCTACTTGACTGCAATCCGGTCATGTTTCACAGTAGACCGCGCGGGTTGTGGTAAATTCTCCGGATGATGAAGGATGTTCAACATGTTACGCACAGAGAACTGTCGGCGAGATTTCGTACGGCTGAGTGGCACGGCATTGCTGGCGGGATCGGTTGGCAGCCGTTTGCTGGCCAATCAATCCCGACGCCCGCGCGTCGCGGCAGTGTTCACAGTCTTTCGCTTCCGCAGCCATGCTTATGACATCCTAGAGAATTTCATCAAACCGTATCTCTTTCGCGGTACAAGAGTCGATCCGGGTGTTGATTTGGTTTCCATGTATGCCGATCAATTCCCGCAAGATGATATGGCACGCGATGTTTCCAAACGATTTAATCTACCGCTATATGATTCCGTCGACGGTGCGTTGTGTTGTGGCAAGCGGGAAATGGATGTCGATGCAGTGCTGCTGATCGGCGAGCACGGCGATTATCCGTACAACGAGCTTGGCCAGCACATGTACCCGCGCAAGCAGTTGTTCGACAAAATCGTCGCGGTCATGAAAAAGTCGAATCGGTTCGTGCCGCTGTTCAACGACAAACATTTGTCGTATCGATGGGATTGGGCCAAGGAGATGTACGATACCGCCAAGAGTTTGGGAATTGCCTTGCAAGCAGGGAGCAGTGTGCCGCTTGCGTCGCGACGGCCAATGCTGGAACTTCCCCCAGGGTGCGACATTGAAGAGGCAGTTTCAGTTCACGGCGGCGGACTAGAGTCCTATGACTTTCACGCGCTGGAGGTCCTGCAATCGATGGTCGAATCGCGGCGTGGTGGCGAGACCGGGATCACGCGCGTCGAGCTGCTGGCGGACGAAAAGTTGAAAGCTGCTCAGGCAGCCGCCGATTGGCCGCATGCCTTAATATCCGCCGCGATGGAGGCAGAAAAGCAACACGACGAACCTCGCCGCGTACGACCGCGAGTGGGCGTGCATGCTCCTCAGGAGGAGAGCGTGAAGAATCGCAAGAACACGACCGCGCACGCGATCCGCCTGACGTATAGAGACGGCCTCCGCGCGATTGCAGTGAAAGTCAACAGCAGCAGTGATCGCTGGAATTTCGCGTGCCGACTGAAGAACGATCCAATTCCGAAAGCGTGTATGTTCTTCAACGGCCCCTGGGGCAATCGCAATATGTTCAAAGCTTTGTCGCACAGTATTCAGCACATGTTCAAGACGGGTACGGCCGCGTACCCGATCGAACGCACGCTGCTGACAACCGGTATCGTCGATGCGGCCATGCACTCGCATCATGCCGGTGGTCAACCAATCGACACACCCCAGTTGACGTTTGCTTATGCGCCGCGCGACTTCGGCGCCTTCCGCGAAAACGGTGAGAGTTGGAAAATCCTGACTGGTGAAACCCCCGAACCGATAGAATTCACACCTGGTGACGCGTGAGCAATTTGGAATCTGGGGATGCAATTACCAAGCAACGACAAAAGTTCCAGCGCCAAGTTCGCGCGGCAACCAAGAAACTGGTTGCTGGTTCGCATGTGCTAGCTGAGTGGATCGAGCAGTGTGGACCCTGCAAATTGGAAGTTGCCTGGGAGCGAAGTCTGTATGAATCTTTGGTGCGCGCAATTGCTCACCAACAGTTGCATGGTAAAGCCGCCGAAACGATTCTGGGCAGATTGATCTCAAGTTTTCGCGGTGATGGTTTTCCTACTGCGCGTCAGCTAGCGCGTGCCGAGACCGAGAAATTGCGAAGTTGCGGATTTTCTGCTGCCAAAGTTCAGGCTATTCAAGGCATTGCCGCTGCAGAATTGCGGGGCAGCATTCCGAATCGGGACACCGCCCAGCAGTTATCCGATGCCGAATTAATCGAGAAGTTGACGGAATTGCGGGGCGTTGGACGCTGGACGGTTGAAATGTTGTTAATCTTCACTCTTGGCCGACTGGACGTGATGCCTGTTGACGATTTTGGCGTCAAGCACGGGTTGCAAGTGCTGCTCAACCTGCCGGACATGCCGACCCGCCAGGAAATGACGCAGCAATCGGCGGTCTGGGCAGGTCAACGTACGGTCGCTGCCTGGTACCTGTGGCGGCGCGCCGATGTCGCCAAAGTAGCCAAGTGAGCTGATAACAAGTGAACCGTTGGCGCTAGCCACGGGCGTCGAAGGTGTTGCGCTGCAATGAGCTCAAGCCGTTCCAACACCATCGATTGGCGATTCCCACACAACACCTTCGACGCCCGTGGCTAGCGCCATCGGTTCACTTTTTTCACCCCAGCATGGAGGTCTGCGACAAAAAAGGGGAAGACAAAAAACTCTTTCGGCCTTTGAATTCGACGACTCAGCAACAGTCCCAAAATAACTCGCGCGTTTAAGAGTTTGCGCAACGAGAATCTTTTCTTTGTCTGGCAGATTTTTCCAATCCTGGGACGCTTAAACTCAAAAAGCGAACGCTGCTGAATGCACTAGCGGTCACGAATCGTCAAACCTGGCAGTTGAACGGGACACTATTTCTTTTTGTTCTTTTTCGGGCGAGCCGTTACGGGTTGGTCATTGACGGGACCAGCCATAGGAGGCGTTTCGAAGAACTTGCCATCATCGATCAAACGTGGGTCGCCAGTTGTACGCAGTTCGTTCATTAACTGTGATTCGAGTTGCTGCCGAATGCTTGCATACTTAGCATCAGTTGCGACGTTTTTCATTTGATTGGGATCGGCCTTCAAATCGTACAGTTCCTCGCGAGGACGTTTGTCGTACGCGTGATGGAACAGCCATTTCCAGGGTTCGCTGCTGCGCTGCGCGACCAACCAAGCTTTCGCGGGACCAGCATCTTCATCTGGTAACGACACGCGAGTATCCTCGGTCAGTTCCTCTGTTGTAGGTGGGTTGGGGCCGTTCAGTCGATAGTGATCTCCCAATGGATATCGATCTGGGCGGAAGTTAATTACGTAAAGATAATCGTGCGTGCGAATGGCTCGCTGCGGATAGGGCATGAAATCCGCCCGCGCGTTTTCGACATGGCGTTCGCGTCCGATGAACACTGCGGTGCGTCTGGGATCTACTTGACCGGCCTTCTCACTCGTGAGAATCTCTACCAGACTGCGGCCGGTCATAGCGGCGGGCGCGGCGATGCCGGCAACTTCGAGAAACGTTGGGGCTAAGTCGGGCAGTGTAATCAAGTCGTCCACCACGCGATTGCCTTTGGCGCCTGACCAACGAATTGCCAGCGAGACACTGGAGCCAAAGTCGTACAAGTTGCATTTGCCGTGTGGAAACCCTGGAGCACCATGGTCTCCGCTGACCGCGATCAGCGTTTTGTCCAGCTCGCCAATTTCTTCCAGGCGCTTCATCAGCAATCCGAGCATCGTATCGTAAGCCTGTACTTCGCCAAAGTAATCCGCTAAGTCTTCGCGGATTTCAGGTACGTCGGCCAGGAAGGGTGGCATCTTGCCCTTCAGCAAATCGGGCTCGATGCCCCACAATTTCTTGCCCGAGCCTTTGATCCACTTGCGATGCACGTTGGTTGGCCCAAACCAAAAACAGAAGGGCTGGTCAGGCTTGCGGTCTTGCAGGAAAGTGTTGAAATTCGCGAGCACCTCGTCGTACAGTTCTCGCTTGGCGGAGTCGATCGACTTGCCTTCGGCGACCATGCTAGTTACGTTTTCCGAAAACTGATTGAACCGGCCACCTGCTTTTTCATAGGCGTATTTTCCAGCACCAAAGGGTGCGTCGCCTGGCGTGCCGGGGCTCCAGACTTTGTAGGATTCACCGATGTGGTAGCCGGCATCGCGCAGCATCAGTGGCCACGCGACATTGCTGCCGTCCCACACCGCACCGCGTAGAATTGCTCCACGCCCAGTGCGCCAAAAGTGCTGGCCGGACAATAACGCACTTCGGCAGGGCGTGCAACTCGGTGCCGATACGAAGGCTCGTCGAAACAGTACGCCTTCGCCGGCAACACGATCGAAGTTTGGAGTTTTGAGCGCATCGCAAATCGTCCCCGGTCCATCGAGCTTGGCATAGGCACTGGCGAACCTACCCCAATCATCTGCGAACGCAAATAGAATATTCGGACGATTACCATCTGCAGCGATAGAATCCTGCGCAGCTAAGCCATAACCGAGTAAGACCAAACAGGCTGCGAACAACTTGAGTGTGAATTGTCGCGACATTCGTAAACTCCTTGAAACACAACTGTGGTACTCGGTCACGCAACGAGTCATTCCGGAATAGGGTCAGTTCGACGTACCGTTTTACCTTCCCATATCGCTTGGTCGGTCGAACGGTCGTACGTCAGCACACGACTGGCGCTGCCGGGCGCTGGCGGACGATCAATCTTAGGCAACCACAACCGATGTTCGGCAATGACGTTGGCCAATTCGGGTTGATCAACCAAGTTGGTCCATTCGTGAGGATCATTCTGCAGATCGTACAATTCTTCTGAACGATCTGCATAGCGAATGTAACGCCAACGCTCGGAGCGAATCCCGTGATTACCTTCATTGTGCGATGTAATCGCAGGCCAAGGACGCGGAGCGTTAGCGTCGATCAACTGGGGTTTGAGACTGTGACCTTCGAGATCATTGCGAGCTGGCAAGCCGCAGAGATCGACCAATGTCGGGTACATGTCCAGCAGTTCCGCCGGCGACTGGCATCGTCCGCCGCTGGTTACACCCGGCCCAGCGAAAATCAGCGGCACGCGCGTCGCGCGATCCCACAGCGTGTTCTTGCCGGTGATTCCTTTCTCGCCGAGATGCCAACCGTGATCTCCCCAAACTACGACGATCGTATTGTCGGAGAGTCCGCGTTGCTCGAGCGTATCGAGAATGCGTCCAATTTGCGCGTCGACGAAACTGGTGCTCGCTAGGTACGAGCGCACCAGGTTTCGCCACTGCTGGTTCTCGCGCACCCATTTCAACCTTGGCTCGGGCAAGTTCCAGTGGATGTACCAAGAAAAACGAGGCGTATCCTCACGATCATCATCCTTCACCGGAGGCAAAATGCTGTCGTCGTCTGGGTAGAGGTCGTACCAAGAGCGCGTGATGTAGCACGGGACATGCGGCAAGAAGAATCCCGCAGCCAGAAAGAAAGGTTGATCTGAATCTGAGTTTTTGATTTGGTCGATTGCCCAACTTGCGACTTGATAGTCGCCTTTGTCTTCGTCACGGTGCGGGAAGACTCCCCAATCCATTAACGGATTATTTCCCATGGGCGTGGTGCCGATCAGTTTCTGATCCGGTTTGACACCAATTCCGCCTGCATTACCCCACACATCAAACTCCGTGGATCGCTGGCGTGGACCGCCCGCACCGCCGTGATAGACTTTTCCCACGGACATCGTCCGGTAGCCGTGTGCTTTGAAATACTGGGGCAAGGCTACGCGATCTTTCCAGTCGTCCAGTGTTCGAAACCAAGGTGCCAAGCCATAAATGCCGGTCGTGGTAGGTCGCAAGCTGAGCATCAGGCTAGTGCGCGACGGATTGCACAAAGGAGCTTGGCAATGGGCGTTGAGAAAGACGGTTCCGCGCGCGCCCAGGCGGTCTAAGTGCGGAGTCTTCGCGAACGGATGTCCTCCGAGCGTTCCGAGCCAATCGTTCTGATCATCGATGGCGATGAACAACACGTTGGGCTTTTTCTCAGCTCCCACAGTTCGATCGTCAAGGGCAAGCCAACTGGACAGCAGCAGCCAGATGTACAACCAAGCCGACCGACTCGATCTGCCGGAGAATTGACGACTGAGAGCTCCAAAAGCATATGGATGATTCATGTCGCGATACTTCTGTTGCCTGGGCCTTGCAAGGTAGGTTTGAGAAAATAATGGATGGCATAGTATGGATGGAAATAAGACGATACAAAAGTACCGTCCATGGTATCACGAAATTTAACTTAACTAAGGATTCACGATGCCTCTGCGGGACGTGATTGTTCCATTGATTTCCAGCCGTACGCTTGCGCAAGTGAGCTCCTTGGCTCTGCTTGTGGGTTTGTACTCGTGCCTGCCTTCGTTGAAGGAAGCGTC
The DNA here is from genome assembly GCA_005798335.1 of Planctomycetaceae bacterium. Classification (GTDB taxonomy): domain Bacteria; phylum Planctomycetota; class Planctomycetia; order Pirellulales; family Pirellulaceae; genus Aureliella. The sequence goes on from SYJV01000162.1 coordinate 26,196, forward strand.
GCCCTATCACAATGTGGGTGATATTCCGAGCGAGTTTCATGCGGCGTTGTCATTGGTCTTGGGGTGGTTGTTAGTCTTTCGCACGAACTCGGCATATGCGAGATGGTGGGAAGCTCGCACGTTGTGGGGATCGCTGGTCAATGCGATTCGCAATCTATCAATCAAGCTGACATGTTTGGCAAACTTGGCCGAAGACGATGTGCGACGGTTGCAAACCAATCTGAATGAGTTTCCCGTGACGTTAAAAAACCATCTACGGCGCCCTGCTTCGGCGGGTCTCGCGTCGCAAGCGGACGGTCAATCGTCGGACTGGGATCATCGACCTGCACTATTGGTCCAGCAGATCTATGCTTGGATTGGGCAGGCGAAAACTGAGGGCAATATCGACGGCCATGAGTTGCGCGTACTGGACGTTGAGTTGGCCAAGTTGCTGGAAATCGTCGGCGGGTGCGAACGCATAGCGCGCACACCGATCGTACGATCGTATCGAGTCTTTGCTAGGCAGTGCATTCTATTGTTCTTGCTGTCGTTGCCCTGGGGGATTTCCAACGACTTTGGTTGGTGGACGATTCCGCTGACGATCATCACCGCCTATTTTATGCTGGGCATGGAAATCGTCGCAGAACATGTCGAAGAACCATTCGGATTGGATGAAGACGACTTGGATCTAGATGGACTGTGCCGTACCATTCAGTTGAGCGTCACCGAGATCTTTCAAAATCGAAGCTGAGCAACCCATGGATATTGTCTATCGTTTTGACCCGTTGCAGCCGCTGGTTCACCATCAAGTTCGGACCAACGAACAAGCGTTGGAGCGACTTTCACAGGGCAACTGTCGATTTGCCGAGCTGGTCGAGCGAATGCATCAGATCAATGACGGTGCGCAAGCTCCGCCTCCGTTTATCGTGCCTATCAATCCGGTCAAGTTGGGCGTGCCGGTACTCAGCGGATTGGAGCCAGCCCATGCTCCATTCGCGTTGGTACTGGGGTGCGCGGACGCTCGAGTGCCTATCGAGCACGTGTTTGATTGTTCTGCCAACGATTTGTTTGTGGTGCGGGTGGCCGGAAATGTGCTGGGATTAGAGTGCCTGGGGAGCGTCGATTACGCGGCGTGCAATTTGAACGCGAGCTTGCGCAGTGTCATCGTGCTGGGGCATACTGGCTGTGGTGCGGTGACTGCGGCGGTCGATATTTACAATTCACCTGCGGACTTTGGCGACATAGCATTCAGTCATGCGGTGCGTTCATTATTGGACCGGATTATGTTAGCGGTTCGCGGGTCCGCCCGGGCACTTAATCGGCACCTTGGTCCGCAAGCTCAACAGATGCCAGAGTATCGCGAATGGTTGATTACGACAGCGGTCTATATGAACGCTGCGGTGACGGCCTGGGACCTGCAGCGCGAGGTGAATGCGGTCACAACCCAGCCACTGCCAGTTTCGTTTGGCGTTTACGATATGGGAAAGATGCGAGTCAGTTCGCTGCCCTTGCTTTGCCGCGCGGACGTCGATGCGACCAGTGCATTTGCGGCTGCTCCGTCGAGTTCCCAGGATTTTGTGGAAATCGCCGAGCGAATTGCATCCCGCCTGATTGGCGATAGGTCATCTGTTCGAATCTAGTTGGCGAGATTATCTTACGACAGTTCGCCGATTGCGAGCTCTTGGTTACGGCTTCGGTCGAGAGGCCGTTTCTTTCATAAACCTAGCGATTTCGCACTATTATTCATGAGTGAAAATTCCTCCAGTTTGTTTGGACGCCACGAATTTTTGATCCGTCGGCTGCATTCACTCAGTGGGCTGGTCCCTGTCGGGGCTTACATGACCGTTCACTTGCTGGTAAATGCCAGCTTGATGGATGGTGCCGGATCGTTCCAACGAAACGTGAACCAAATCCATTCACTCGGCTCGGCATTGCCTTTGGTCGAATGGCTGTTTATTTTCATCCCCATCATTTTTCATGCGCTCGTCGGTATTTGGATTATTCGTTCGGGGAAATCCAATATCGCTCGTTATCGATACACGTCCAACTACCGCTACCATTTGCAGCGCTGGACGGGTGTGGTCGCGGTCATATTTATCTTCTTTCATATTTTCCATCTTCACGGTTGGTTTCACTCGGAGTATTGGCTGAATAAGATCGCGCATCCGATGGGCATGGCCAATTTTCGAGCGTTCAATGCTGCTAGTTCATTGGCACTAGCGTTGCGAGGATTCACCTGGCCGGTCTTTTACTTGGTCGGCGTTCTCGCGTGTGTCTATCACTTTGCAAACGGTATTTGGACCTTTGGGATCACCTGGGGAATTTGGATTAGTCCAGCCGCACAGCGTCGCGCGACTTACGCATGTTCGGCGTTTGGTGTGTTTCTGGCCATAGTAGGACTGTCGGCTCTATATGGTGCGTTGATGGTCGATGTGGACGAAGCGCGACAGATAGAGGATGCCATGTATGAAGCTCGATTGGAGTCGCGTGAAATTTCTCCGACTCCGCACAAGCGCATCGATTCGACAATTGTGCAGCTTGCTCCTGAACCGGCGAATCTGCGCGGACCAGTGCAAGCTCCTGCGTCGACGAATCCCGCATCCGACCCGGTTGGAGCGGTAGCGAATCCCCATTAGTTTAGGCGAGCGGCAGATGAGGATTTACCAAGGTATGAGCGAATACAAGCCCGACGCGCAAGCGAGTGCGTGCCAGGATCGCGGATTGACGCACTCGCTTGCGCGCCGGGCTTGTATTAGATTTGCCAGACTGATTCTTGGCTACACGAAACGACAAGGTTGAAAATTGAAGATGGCAGCGCAGCGAGTCGTAGTCGTGGGTGGTGGATTGGCGGGCCTGTCCGCGACAATGAAACTAGCGGAACTGGGCATCCACGTTGACTTGATCAGTTTGACGCCCGTGAAACGATCGCACAGCGTGTGTGCCCAAGGCGGTATCAACAGTTGCAATGACCAGACGCGGCAATTGGGCGATTCTGAATGGTTGCATTTGGATGATACGGTTTACGGAGGCGACTTTCTCCAACATCAACCGCCGGTCAAGGAGATGGCCGATTGGGGTCAAGAAATCATCGATTTGATGGACCGCCTGGGCGTTACTTTTAATCGCACCACGGAAGGCTATATCGATCGACGCAGATTCGGCGGAACCCTGTTCAAACGGACCGCGTTTGCGGGCGCGACGACTGGTCAGCAGTTGCTATATACGCTGGATGAACAAGTCCGACGTTGGGAAGCAGAGGGCTTGGTTCACAAGTATGAATTTTGGGATTTCCTCGGTCCAGTGGTCGATGATGCTGGTCGCTGCGTGGGAGCGGTCGCGCAGGATATGGTCTCGATGCAGATCCGCGCGTTTCCAGCCGACGCTACGATGGTAGCCACGGGTGGGTGTGGATTGATCTACGGACGCTCGACCATGTCGATGTTTTGTACCGGCAGTGCGGCCAGTCGTTGCCTACAAGTAGGTGCCAAATACGCTAACGCAGAATTCATTCAAGTACATCCGACCGCAATCCCTGGAGCGGACAAGTTGCGACTAATGAGCGAATCGGCGCGTGGCGAAGGGGGACGAGTTTGGGTCCCGAGAACTCCGCAAGACCCACGCGACCCCAAGAGCATTCCGGAGTCGGAACGGTTTTACTTTCTCGAAGAGCGCTATCCCAAGTACGGTAACCTGGTGCCCAGAGATATCGCTACGCGCGAGATCTTTAACGTGTGCGTCAGCGAAGGATTGAGCGTCGATGCGTCGAACTTGTGTGTCTACTTGGACTTGACGCATATCGAGCGTGATGAACTGGATCGGAAGCTGAGCGGCATACTGGAAATCTACGAGAAATTTCAGGGAGTTGATCCGCGCGAAACTCCCATGAAAATTTTCCCAGCGGTCCATTATTCGATGGGCGGCCTGTGGGCCGATTACGAACGCACCGACAGTGGCGGTTTGAAGCCGGGCGCGCCACGCAATCAAATGACCAATGTGCCTGGTCTGTATGCACTGGGTGAAGCAGATTATCAGTATCACGGTGCTAACCGTTTAGGAGCCAATTCACTGCTGAGTTGTATTTTCTCGGGCCTGTTCGCGGCGCCAGGTGTACAGCATTACATTCAATCGCAAAAAAAATTGGCTGCAGATCTGCCGGTTTCCGTTTTTGAAGGCGCGGTGGGAGAGCACGAAGAGCGCCACCGAAAACTGCTGGATGGCAGCGGCGGAGAAAATCCCTATCTGCTGCATCAAGAGTTGGGCAACTGGATGACCCGCGCAGCGACCGTGGTGCGCGAGAATGGCCAGCTCGATGAAGCCTACCAAAAGGTGTCCGAACTCCATGAACGCTGCCTGAAATGTTCGCTCAGTGACGGCGGTAATTGGACGAACCAAAACGTAGTCTTTACAAAGTCGTTGCAGGATATGTTCCCGATCGCCAAGGCGATACTCAAAGGGGCGCGCAAGCGCGACGAATGCCGCGGAGCGCATTACAAGCCCGAATTTGCTATGCCCAGCCTGACTGCGACAGACGCCGCTCAGCGGCGCCGCGAAGCCGAGAAATGGTGTGATCGCTTTGAGGAAAATAACAAGAAATTTCTGAAGTCGTCCATCGCGACGATGAAAGGCATGCACCCTGAAATAAGTTATGAGGATGTGGATACGTCCATCGTGCCACCGCGTCCACGCCTGTATGGATTGGTCGGAGCAGAAATCATCGAGCAAGTTTGGAAAGAACGAGTCGCCAAGCGGACCAAGGAACACAAATGAGCGAAACAGGGACTTTATCCGAACCCAACATGACTCGTCGACCCGCCAGGATCAATGTTCGCGTGCTTCGACAAGATGGGCCAAACCAACCGTCGTATTGGGAATGCCATCAAGTGACCTACGAAGCCAACATGAATGTCATCAGCGTGTTGCAGAGAATCGCGACTCAAGCGCGCACTGCCGATGGGCAGAACGTCGCGCCCGTGGCTTGGGACTGCGGTTGTTTGGAAGAGGTTTGCGGAGCCTGCACGATGGTCATCAATGGTCGCGTGCGTCAGAGCTGTACGGCCCTAGTTGATCGACTGCTCAATGAAGATCCTGCCGAAATCGAATTGCGCCCGATGACCAAATTTCCAGTCGTCCGAGACTTGGTCGTCGATCGCGCGAGGATGTTTAATTCACTTGAGCGAACAACAGCATGGGTGCCCGTCGACGGTTACTTTGATCGCGGACCAGGTCCCAAGCAATCTCGGCAAGAACAAGAGCAAAATTATCCATTGAGCCAGTGCATGAGCTGCGGTTGCTGCCTGGAAGCGTGTCCGCAATACAATAAGATCGAAGTGCAGCGGCGTCCCGGTGAAACCGACAGCGAGTACGAGACTCGGAAAAGATCGGCGTATGCAAAGGAGTTTCTGGGTGCCGCTGCGATCAGCCAAATCGTCCTATTCAACGCGCACCCGACTGGCAAGAATATTGCCGACGAACGATTGGAGACGTTAACCGGCGAAGGCGGCATTCAAGTCTGCGGTAATGCACAGAATTGTGTTTCCGTTTGCCCCAAGGAAATCCCGTTGACCACTTCGATCGCCAAAGCCAGCCGATCGGCAACCATATTTGCTCTGAAGAAATTATTTGACTGATAAGAGCCGCTCTCAATCTCTGCGTTCATTGGGGCTGTTGCTCCTAAAGGTCGCTCTGCCGGCTGGGATATTTGCGTATCTGCTGTGGAGCGTGGAGCCGGCGGACTATCAAACGTTTTTCGAGCAACCGAAGCGCTGGGATCTGATTCTAGTAGCGCAACTGACGTCGCTCGCCGCGGTCGTCCTGGGTTTTGTGCGCTGGAGGTTGCTGGTGCGAACATTCGAAATCCCTTTTTCGCTGGTTGAAGCCTTGCGATTGGGATTCATCGGTTACTTGTTGAATTTTGTCTCCTTTGGCAGCGTAGGCGGTGATCTGTTCAAAGCCGTGCTGGTGGCGAAGAACAAACCGCAAAAGCGACCCGAGGCAGTTGCGTCGATCTTGCTAGATCGTGCGCTCGGACTGTTGGGGTTGGTCACGCTGGCGCTGGTCAGCCTCACCGTTCTGCCCAGCGAACCGCTGAATGAAGTACTGATTTGGATTCGCAACTCGGCCGCAGTCCTTTGCGTAATTGCGGCTAGCGGATTGGCGATCGCGATCTATGCGGGCAAGTGGTTTGAGATCTTGCTAGACCAGCTCCGTAGGTTGCCGGTTGTAGGAAATGCTTTAGTGCGCATGGCGCGCGCGGTGCGGTTGTTGCGCAACAAGCCATGGATGCTGGGTGCGATGCTAGTGATCGCTTTGACAATTCATGGTTTGCTGGCGACCAGCGTCTATTTTGTGTCGTGCGGACTCTATCCGAATTGTCCGACGTTTTACGAGCACTTGCTGGTGGTTCCGCCGGGAATGGCCGCGGGGGCGCTGCCGCTAGCGCCCGGCGGCATCGGATATCAAGAAGCTGCACTGGCGACTTTGTTTAAACAATTGCCTACCTCGCAGCCTGGATTCTCAGGTACGCTCGTGGCCACGGTTTATCGATTGCTCATGCTAGCTATCGCAGGAATTGGTCTGATGTATTATTGGTTGAGCGACCGCAAAGCGATTAACCTCGATTCACCGGAGGCAGACCCAGACCTCTAGTTGACGCAAGTTTGCCAGTCACGTTAGGCTGGCATTCTTGTGGGATTGGACAAAGTTACACACGATTGAGACAAAGGAAACATGAGAATGCAATTCACCAATTTGCTACTGTTTGGTCAAGAGGAAGCCGCACTTGCGATGGTTGGAGTTATTCTCTTGTTTGAGCTGGCACTCATTGTTGCGGTGCTTGCAGGCCTTTGGGCAACATTTGCAAAAGCGGGCAAACCGGGCTGGGCGGCGATTGTCCCCATTTACAACATCATAGTTTTGCTCGAGATTGCCAAGAGACCGCTTTGGTGGATCGTGTTGTTTATTATTCCCTTTGTGAATTTTATCGCAGCAATCATCGTGTCACTTGATGTGGCAAAGAACTTCGGTAAGAGTGGCGCATTTGGTGTCGGTTTGGCTTTGCTACCATTCATTTTCTATCCCATTCTGGGTTTTGGCAGCGATCGCTATCAGGGTTAAGAGGCTAGCAATCAGCAAACGTGAGCGTCCCGCCGTTTAGTTTCTTGTGCTATCCCATGGACGGTATCCCAGTTGTTGCATTTACGTTTGGTAAAGTTTGCGGCATACGTCAACTTTGAGGAACAGGAGGATTTTTTCGAATAGGACGAATGTTTCGATTGTAGGACGCCGATACAAGATGCAAGCCAACGTTTAGGCAAAGTGGACCGACTTTACGGCCACTTCGAATAATGGCAGTCGTCAGAAATTTGAGCTGACTGTCCCTGCGGTATTTGCTAGGAAGGCGTCCTCGTGAAACGAAGCATTGTCCTACTCTTAGTTGCAATGGGCATTGGGGCTTGGACATGGTGTGAGGCGGGAGCTCAAGAAGGGAACCGCCGCACGACTTATAGCGGAAGAGCGGCACACGCCAGACAGGGGGCAGGTCCCAGTTGGCGAAGTTCCGTTCCGTCGCGACTGGCCGCGAATCGAACCACATTGGACTCAGGCGTCGTCGTTGGTGATGAAGTCGTGGTGGACGAGCATGTTGAAGAAACACACTTGAATGCTGGCGAATACGTTGTCGACGACGCTGCAGTTGGTGAAGTGGAGGCCTACTGCAACAACTGCATAGCCCCGCGTAGATTTTGCATTTGCTTTCCTGCGCATGGCTGGGTACATGCCGAGTATCTGCAATGGTGGCAACCGGGCATGAACGCTCCGGCACTCGTTACCACTAGTACCGTTGGGACAGCGCGTACTGCAGCCGGAGTGCTTGGGCAATCGGCGACATCGGTATTGCTAGGTGGAAATGACGACATACTTGACGGCGCTCGGTCAGGAGGTCGAATTCGCTTTGGTACTTGGTTCGATGCCTGTCCGGGCTGGGGTATGGAAGGTGAGTATTTCGGGTTCGGCACCGAAAGCGATGATTTCTTTCGCCAATCGACGGGATCGCCGATTCTCGCGCGACCGTTTTTCAATATGCTCACAGGGGTACAAGATTCCGAATTGGTAGCATTTCCCAACGTTCTCAGCGGCTCGATTGCGGTGGACGCCGACAGTCGGGTCGATGGCGCCGCGGCACGCTTTCGAAAGAACTTGTGTTGCTGGTCGGGTTGCGGAAATTCGTGGCTGGACCAGTGCATGAGCGTGCCGACGTCCACGCGCATCGATGGCACGGTGGGCTATCGCTTTTACGAACTGAAAGAATCGCTAGCAATTCGCGAACGGTTGCAGTCGCTGGACACCGGTTCGCCGGGCAGTTTTGATATCACCGATCGTTTTAATACTCGCAATCAGTTCAACGGCGGTGAATTAGGGGTATTGTGGCAAGGGCGACGTGGCTTTTGGAGCTTGGATGCATTGATGCGAATCGCGATCGGTGCCAACCACCAGACAGTAACGATTACCGGAAACACGACCTCGGTGGATAACGGGACAACCTCGACGTCGACCAGCGGGATTTACTCACAAAGAACTAATATCGGGACTTTTGACCGCGACCAGTTCATCATGATTCCGGAATTTGGATTAACGCTCGGATATCAGCTTACCCGCCGATCCCGATTAACAGTTGGATACAGCCTAATCTACTGGAACAACGTAATCCGACCAGGCGATCAAATCGATACAGACATTAATCCAAATCTGTTTCCTCCCGAGCAAGACCCATTTACTGGTCCACTCAGACCTCAGTTTCAGTTCGTGGATTCCGATTATTGGTTACAAGGTTTGAACTTTGGTGCTGAATATCGCTGGTAGGGAAATCGGCGCAATCTACTGCCAGATCCAAGGCTCGACCTTTCTTTGATTGGTCGGGCCTTTTGTATTGATACTCCGTGTTCCAGGGAAGGAGCAAGCTGCGATGGGTAGCTTTCTTAGTCGACTTTTCAAGCGATTCAGCCATTCGCGACGCCGGACTGTCGCCAAACGGCGGTTGAGAATCGAGTCGCTTGAAAATCGACGGCTGATGGTCAATGATCTGGCCACGATTACAGGTACCGTATTTACCGACTTGACCGACAACGGATTGACCGGTGACGATACCCGGCATTCCGGTGCGACCGTGCGGCTGTACCGCGACGGTGGCAACTCGACCTTCGACAATGGCGGTGCGGATGATACATTGGTAACCACCGGCACGACCAATGGCAGCGGTGTTTACACATTTAGCAGCCTTATAGCCGGACGGTACTACGTACAGCAATTGGCGATCTCCGGATTGCTGCAGCGAACCAGCGAGTCGGTGCAAACGGTGGTAGTATCTGCCGCCGATGCCGCAGGTGACGCGGAGACGACCATCGACACATTTGATGCTACGCCTCAAGTGGTCGTGGGGAGCACCACGGGAGTTCCAGTTACCTCTTCCTTGGCAGCAACAGAGACAATCGGTGGCGAGCGCGACATGTTCGTCAATTTGACATCGGTCAGCGGTTCCATTGAGTTGAACGTGGACACATCGACTGCGAATGTCTTGGAGTTCATCGCCAGTACGACGGGAACTGGTTCGCGAATCATTACCTATGATGGTGCGGACGGTGACGCAACGACGATTAATGGCACGGGATTGGGCGGTCAAGACTTGACCGCCAATGGTGCTGTAGGAATTCGCTTTCGAATCGGTGCGGATCAGATTAATGGCGACTTAACGATCCGCATCTATTCAGGCGCGGCGAATTTTTCGACCGCGACTGTCTCGATTCCGAACACTGGCGGAACCGCCAGTGAAGAGGTAGTCGTGCGATTTAGCAATTTCGCGACGGGAGGAGGAGCGGGAGCCACCTTTACGAACGTGGGAGCAATTCAGCTCGAAATCGCTGGCGCCGCGGCAGTAGATGGTCAACTGGATCTTGTAGCCGCTGTTTCCCCGACCGTCGTCACACTCAACATGGCCAATCTCAATCCTATGTCGCTGGGTAACTTGGTGTGGGCCGACCGCGACAATGATGGAGCGTTCGATACTGGTGAATCCGGCATCAATGCCGTGACGGTGCAACTGTTTGCCGATACCAACAGTAATGGCACGTACGATAGTGGAACGGATATTCTGCAAAACTCGACCACGACGAATTCCAGCGGCATCTACGGATTTAGCAATCTCTTTCCAGGCGACTATATCGTTTTGGTTCCGTCATCCCAGTTTGCATCCGGTCAAGCCTTGTTTGGGCACGTTACCAGTACCGGCAATAATCCCGCTCCCGATCCCGATACGGATACCAACAATGACGACAATGGATCGGCAGTGTCGAGCGACGTGGCGTCGGCCGCTATTACATTGGTTGCCGGCGGCGAGCCCACGTCCGATGGCGATACTGACGCGAACAGCAACTTGACTCTCGACCTGGGCTTCGTTCCCCAAATCGATTTGCAGATCAGCAAGACGGATTCGCCGGACCCCGTTGTGGCTGGCAATAATCTGACTTACACACTAGCGATTACCAACAATGGACCGTTGCCAGCCACGGGAGTTGTGGTGACCGACGTATTGCCGGCAGGCGTAACGTTCGTGTCTGCTACTTCGAATTCGGGCACCGTAGTAGAAGCCTCGGGAACCGTTACTGGGAACATCGGTACTCTTGCTGCTGCAGGAACCGCATCGATTACGATCATCGTGACAGTCCCCAGCAGCCGCACGACTTCGATATCAAACACAGCAACAATTACGGGCAACGAATTCGATACGAACTCAGCGAACAACACATCCAGTTCGGCAACTGCAGTTTCTCAGCAAACCGACTTGCAAATCACCAAGACAGACTCTCCGGACCCAGTAACGTCGGCCGGAACCTTGACGTATACCTTGACGGTCACTAACGCTGGGCCAAGCGATGCCACAGGGGTCACCGTAACCGACGTATTGCCGTCAGGAGTGACGTTTGTGTCTGCAACCGCCAGCCAAGGTACGGCCACCAACGCATCCGGAACGATTACCGGTGCATTGGGTAATCTCGCCAGCGGCGGAACAGCAACGATCACGGTTGTGGTCTCGGTGGATTCAGCCACAGTTGGTCCGATTGCCAATACCGCAACAGTTACTGGCAGCCAGACCGACACGAACACTGGCAACAACTCTGCCACGTCGTCTACCACAGTTACGCGCCAAATAGATTTGGCAATCACCAAGACAGACTCCATCGATCCAGCAACTCCCGGCGGCCAGCTTACATACACCATTACTGTGACCAATAATGGACCATCGACGGCGACCAACGTTTCGGTAACGGACGTATTGCCATCGGGGACGACGTTCAGCTCCGCGACGGCCAGTCAAGGAACCGCGACCCATGCCTCAGGCACGGTTACCGGTAGTCTTGGTACCATCAACTCCGGCAGCAACGCTACGATTACGCTCATCGTAGATGTCAGCTCAAGCGCATCCGGTTCGCTGTCCAATACCAGTACCGTGACCGCGACTGAAACGGAAACGAACTCCGCCAATAACAGCGCAACACAAGTGACGACGCTCACTCAGCAAGCTGATTTGTCGATTTCAAAAACCGATTCTCCCGATCCCGTTGTTGCGGGACAGACGATTACTTATACGCTGACCGTCACCAATAATGGACCATCGGATGCCAGTGGAGTAACCGTCACCGACACGCTTCCCAGTAACGTAACCTTTGTTTCAGCGACCGCCAGTCAAGGAACCGCCACAGGGGCTGGCAGCACGGTAACGGGAAACCTGGGCAATCTGGCTGATGGCGCAACAGCGACCATCACGATTACGGGAACGGTGGCCGCGACGGCATCGGGGACCTTAACCAATACAGCGACCGTCTCGGCCCCTCAAACCGATCCGGTCAGTGCTAATAATTCGGACTCGGAAGGCACTACGGTTCAGCGTCAAATCGACTTGGCAGTCACCAAGATCGATTCGACTGATCCGATTGTTGCGGGCAATTCCCTTACTTACACGATTACAGTTACCAACAACGGGCCGTCACAAGCAACGAATGTCAGCTTGACCGATGTCTTGCCTTCGGGAGTGACTTTCACCAGCGTTTCGTCCAGCCAGGGAACGGCATCAAATGCCAGTGGAACCGTTACAGCAACTCTCGGTAACTTGAATCCCAGCAGTTCTGCTACCGTGACACTGGTCGTCGGCGTTAATCCAACAACTCGCGGAACACTGACCAACACGACTACGGTTACGGCAACGGAAACTGAAACAAATTCCAGCAACAATACCGCGACCGCCTCGACAACGGTCAACGGTACCGTCGACTTGGCAATCACCAAAACGGATGCAAGTGATCCTGTAGCCGCAGGCGGATCGTTAACCTATACGATCGTGGTCACGAACAATGGTCCCTCAACGGCAACCAACGTCTCGGTCAGCGACACGCTTCCGTCCGGATTGACGTTTACGTCGGCGACTTCGACCGTGGGTACCGTGTCCAACGTTGGTAGTGCGATCACCGGCGCGATTGGCACTCTTGCTCCGGCAGCCACTGCGACAATCACTGTCGTGGCTGCGGTCAGCAGCAGTGCCACCGGGACGCTGACCAACACCGCCACCGTCACCGCTACCGAGACCGAGTCCAATTCCGCCAATAACACTGCAACACAGCAGACCACGATTGCCGTGCCAGGTAGCATTTCGGGCGTAGCCTACGTGGATGCCAACCGCAACAATACTCGCGACAGTGGCGAAAGCGGAATCTCAGGAGTGTTGATTACGTTGACCGGCTCCAACTTGCTTGGCTCGCAAATCAACACGACACAAACCACCAATGCCAACGGAGAGTACACCTTCAGCAGCCTGTTGCCAGGCACCTATACTCTGACCGAAACGCAGCCGACCGCCTTCAGTGATGGAGCGGCCAATGTCGGCTCTGGTGCAGGCGGCACGGCCGGTACTAATACGATCACGCAAGTTGTCTTGCCGAGCGGCACGAATGCGACTGTGTACAATTTCGGTGAAGTCCGCCGAGCGCTCAGCAAGCGACGATTCTTGGCTTCCTCGACTGGAAACGAGTAATCAATTGGCTTGACTGTCGTAACAGTGATTCCACAGGAGCTGCCATTCCCACCAACATATTTGTGTCAGCGGCTCTCGCCATACCTCGCGCGTACTGAGAGCTTGCTGGCAACAATCCACCAGCGCGCCGGCCACAGTTGTCGGCTGGCATAGCAACTGCATTGGCAAGTCGGCCGTTTTCGTGTTGATCGAAGACTCAATGGTGGATGCAAGTTGCTGGTGGACGGGATGCCCGTGGGTGCGCTGGAACCAATACTTCGCGTTCCAAAAATCCCCTTCCCGCCGATGCATAATGCCGTGCCAAAACGACCCGTCGCTCGACTTGATTTCCTGACTCAATTCGTGCGACTGGTGGAGGTCGCCAGCGAGCAGCCACAGCCCTGCGGCGCACGGTGCGACCAGCCTATTCCGCTCCAACCAAGTGCGTACCGCGCGGCCCGTGCGTGCGCAGCATGGCAGGGAGTCCAGCCCAGCCGTAGGCGATTCCAGGATGATGTCAATCAGTTCCACGTCCAATCGACACGAGTTCAGCAAGTCGAATTTTGGCATTTCTCAGGGTGCTTCGGTCTTAAAAAACAGTGCCAACAGCTATCAACTGCTGTGAGTTGTCAATATTGTAGCGATTATTCAGGTTCAACCCAGTTTTGTGGCAAAGTCTTACCCCACGCCACGGTTGGAAGGAATCAGATTCATGCTAAGATGCTGGTTGAATTGTTGCAACTTCCGATTTGTGAAATGCCGCGAGCGACTGTCAAAGCTTGGGCACGATTTTAGGTGTGAATTCCAATGACCAATGTTGGCGCTAACGAATCTTCAGCAACTACTTCCGATCCTTCTGATGCTGTCGGTATTCAAGAGTCCGCCGCGATCGCTGTGAACTCATCGGCCAGTTCCACGAGTGGCGATTCTGATCCTCGGGTTGTCGTCGGTGAACAGCGGCCGGTTAGCCCCATTAGCTTGGAACGAGTGCGGCAATTGCGAGCCACTCAACAAGCTCGCGCGCCGCAGCATCCATCGAAGCGCTCGCATGGTCAATCGCATCCCAGCGGCCCGAATGCTCCCGGTGACGAAACTGAAGTAAATGCTCAGGGGCCCAACCGCGCTGACAAACGCAACAAACGATCGCCGCGGCCTCCCGTAGTGGATTTTGTCGAATCGACCGCTTCGAAAGTCGCCATTCCGTCGCGGCGAGCAAAGCTGTCCGACGACCTTGAGATCGAACTGAATCAAGCTCTCGCTGGTGCAGCGGATTTGGACAAGATTCTGATCGGCGGTGCCGAAGTTCAAGCAGGCCGCGAGCTGGAGGAAGGCCAACGGGTACAAGCTAAAGTAATTAAGGTCCACGGAGAGAATGTGTTCCTGTCGTTGGGAGGTCCCAACGAAGGAGTTGTGTCGATACTCCAGTTCGAGAATCCACCGGAGCCTGGCGCAGCATTCGAAGTAGTCGTGCGTGGATATTTGCGCGACGAAGGGCTTTACGAAGTCACCGTCCCAGGTAATGCCGTTAACGTCGCGGATTGGGACGACCTGAAGGAAGGTGAAGTCGTCGAAGCAAAAGTGACCGGGGCGAATGCTGGCGGACTCGAGTGCTTGGTCGGAACCGTGCGTGGATTTATTCCGATCAGCCAGATTGCTGAATATCGCGTAGAAAGTACCGCCGATTTCCTGGAACAGAAATTTCTGTGCGTAGTAACGGAAGTCAATCCACGTCGTGGCAATCTGGTCCTTTCTCGCCGCGCGGTTTTAGAGCGAGAACGACAAGAGAAACGCGAACAGCGTTTGGCGGCTCTCGAAGTAGGTGCTGCGGTAGAGGGCATTGTGCGCAAGATTATGGACTTTGGTGCATTTGTCGACCTCGGTGGACTGGATGGACTGTTGCATATCAGCCAGCTCGCATGGGAACGCGTTGAACATCCTGGCGAGATCTTGCAGGAGGGGCAGAAGATTCAAGTTCGGGTCGAAAAGATCGATCCGCAAACGGGCAAGATCGGTCTTTCGTATCGGTCGCTGCAAGACCATCCTTGGAAAGACATCGAGCAGAAATTTGCTGTCGGTTCGCTGGTCAAAGGAACAGTGTCCCGCATCGCTAATTTTGGTGCGTTCGTCAAACTGGCTCCGGGTGTCGAAGGATTGATTCACGTATCTGAATTGGCCCATTACCGCGTACAGCGAATTACTAACGTTGTGCAAGAAGGCCAAGAAATCGAAGTCAAAATTCTCTCCGTCGAAGAGGAAGCTCAACGAATTAGCTTGTCACTGAAGGCCGCTCAGCAACCGCCTGCTGTCGAGACGTCCACGGACGATGCTGCCGTGGTGGAGGAACCAGAGGCTCCCGTTGAACTCGCGCTGCCGAAACATCGAGGACCTCTCAAAGGCGGCACTGGTCGCCCATCCGGCGGCGAACAATTCGGACTCAAGTGGTAGGTCATGGAGACGCCATTATCGCCCATGGACTTTGCTCGACGCGCGAGACGACTTTACTCTCATCGCGCAGCAGTTGTCGACGGTGATAGGCGATTTACCTTTCGCGAGTTCTTCGATCGATGCGACCGTTGGTCAGCAACCTTACAAATGCTGGGGTTGCAACCTGGTGATCGCGTTGCCAGCATTGCTCCAAATACGCACGGACACCTCGAGTTCTTTTATGCTGTTCCGCAGATCGGCGCGATGGTGGTGCCGATCAATTACCGACTGAGCATCCGTGATTTCGTATATATTCTGAATCATAGTGGGGCGCGAGCCGTTTGTGCGCATGAATCGTTTCTAGATGACATCGATCGCATCCGCGACCAATTGCCAAGCGTAGAGCATTACGTGGCCTTTTCGGGCGCTCGGCAAGGTTGGTTGGATTACGAACACGAGTTGGCGCAGGCGTCGCCCAGTTTTCGAAACGTCGAGCTGAGCGAAACTCAGCCGATCGCCATCAACTACACCAGTGGAACGACGGCCAGTCCCAAGGGAGTGATGGTTACGCATCGCAATACGGCCATCAATATCATGGGGCACTTGATGCATACTCGCATCACTAGTGCGGACCGATACCTGTGGGTGCTGCCGATGTTTCATGCCAACGGCTGGACCTTTGTATGGACAATAACTGCGGTGGGTGGTCGGCATGTTTGTTTACCGAAAGCGGACGCGCGTTTGATTTTTGAAACGATCCGCCGCGAAGAGATTACGTTAATGTGCGCTGCTCCAACGGTGCTGATCGGTCTGGCCAATGCCCCCGAGGAAGTCCGACGAAACGTACCCAGGGGCGTACGCGTCTACACCGCGGGTGCTTCCCCAGCGGCGGCGACGATCGAACGCATCGAGGGAGAGCTGGGATGGGAGATTATCCATGTGTATGGACTTACCGAAGTCTCGCCCATCGTCACGATCAGCGAATCCCTGCCAGAGCATGCTCAGCTCGACCTTGCCAGTCGAGCAAGAATAAAATCTAGGCAAGGTGTCGAGTACCTTGGCAATGCTGAAGTTCGAGTTGTGGACGAACATGGCCAAGAGGTTCCTCGCGATGGCGCTTCGATGGGCGAGATTATTATTCGCGGAAACGCTGTGATGGCTGGTTACTATAACGATCCCGATGCCACTGCCCGCGCGATCCGCGATGGATGGTTTTACAGCGGCGATGCTGCTGTGGTCCATGCGGATGGCTACATCGAAATTCGCGATCGCTGGAAAGATGTGATTATCAGCGGTGGCGAGAACATTTCATCGGTGGAAGTCGAGGGAGTCTTACTGCGTCACTCCGCAGTTCAAGAAGCTGCGGTCGTCGGAATGCCCAACGACAAATGGGGCGAAACTCCGCAAGCATTTGTGGTCACAAAGACTGGGGCCAGCGTTACAGCAAACGAACTGCGCAGTTATTGTCGCGATAACCTGGCGCATTTCAAAGTTCCACACGACTTTACATTTATTTCTGAACTGCCCAAGACAGCAACCGGTAAAATTCAAAAGTTCATCTTGCGCGGCGGGCGAGCCAACATAGCCGCTCAGTAGGCTCAAACGGTCAACTCTATGTCGCTTCCCATTGTTGTGTCGAGCAAGCAAGAAAAATGGGATTGCCATCAATGTGGATTCTGTTGTCGCGGTTCGCTAATTCCGCTGAAGTCGGATGATCTGCAAAGACTGAGCAACCAAAATTGGGAGCAACACCCAGAGTACCGAAATGTTCGCATCCTGGTTCGCCACTTCGGCACTGGGGGCGACTACCGCTTGGCGCATCGAGCCGATGGCACCTGTGTTTTCCTTACCGGCGAAGGGCGTTGTCACATTCACGAGCGATTTGGTTCGCAAGCGAAACCCACCGTATGCCAAATATTTCCGCTGCAATTAGTTCCTCAGGATCGCGAGTCCGTTTTGACGATTCGTAGAGCCTGTCCGTCCGCCGCAGCAGACCTTGGCCGTCCTCTGGCCGAACACGCCGCGCTGGTCAAGCAGTTTATTGGCGAGCATCGCTTGAGTTCAGATCCAATTGCTCCTCCACCCCTGAAGCACGGTGACAGCCGCGACTGGAAAACGATTCGGCGCGTATTGCAGTGCGCTGAGCAAATACTGACGGACCAGCGATATCCGCCGGTTCGTCGCGTGGTACATGCACTTCAGTTCGTGAACTTGATCGGGCGCGCCCAAACCAAGCGACTTACGGACCAGAAACTTTTTGAGTTGGCTCAAACACTAGTGGAAGTGGTTCCAGATGAATCTGAAATCTTCTTCGAGAATCGTCGGCCACCAAGAGCTTACTCACAAACCTTGTTCCGTACCGCAGCAATTAACGTAGCCCGGTTGCACCCTCTGTGTGAACATCGTCGAAACTGGTCATCGCGATTTCAGCTCTTTCAAACTGGTTGGCGAATTCTGCGCGGCAGCGGACAGATGCCAAATTTGGGCCACGTTTTTCCGCAGGCTAGTTTCAAGGATCTGGAATCGGCGCGCGGTGCACTGCAGCCCGAAGTCTACGTCCCACTGACACGCTACCTTGAAGCAAATGCCACTACGTTTCTATACTCGAGTGCGGATCGGCAGCGCTGGCCACTGCTGGAAAGTGTGCGCGGGCTGGCGATTCTGTTTCCCATCGGATTGTGGATGCTTAGGTGGCTTTCGTTCGGTAGGCAGCCGACACACCAAGACATGCTCAATATCATTGTCGCACTCGATCGCAGCCAAGGCTTCGCACCGTTAAACGGCTCAATTCATCGCTGGCGATTGGCAGCGCTGAGCACTCAATCAGAACTTGAGCGCTTGTCGATTTGGTATTCCAGCTAAACTCTTTGGCATTCTGCTTAGGCGAGCGGCAGATGGGAGTTTACCAAGGCCTAGGCGCAATACCGTTCAACGAACGTGGGATAAGCTTCCAGCTTGTCAATATCTTGTGCAAGCAATGGCGAAACTCCGCTACAGGTTGACAAGCTGGAAGCCTTTTTATACCCCACATCTTTTTTGTTATTGTTTTGGAGACCCGATATGGGATTGATAGCGTA
>SYJV01000163.1 GCA_005798335.1 Planctomycetaceae bacterium
CCAGCTTGTCAATATCTTGTGCAAGCAATGGCGAAACCCCGCTACAGGTTGACAAGCTGGAAGCTTATCCCACGTTCGTTGAACGAGATTCCGACCACGCCAAGTCTGAACCGCTGGCGCCAGCCGCAGTCCGCAATCGCAAGGACCCAGACTGCGGCGCCTGCGGACTGCGGCTAGCGTCTGCGGTTCAAGAAAACTCAATTGCTGATCGTCTCGTTGAGGTTCAGTATTACGTTGCTAATTGCGGTCCAGGCGGCAAGTTCGCTTTCGTCGACGTCCTTGGGGAGCGCAAGATCGCCGACACTGATTAGCTTTTTTGCGGCATCCTTGTCGCGATTATAGGTCGCCATTTGCGAGTCAAGCGTATTTTCCAGGATCTTCAGTTCGTCTGGTGAAGGCCAGCGAGCCAACGCCAAGCGCCATGCGTGCGTAAGTCGCGAGCGTGAATTACCTGGGATCTCCGAGATCAAGCGTTGTGCAAACGCCCGAGCCGCCTCGACGAACACAGGATCGTTCATCAACACAAGCGATTGCAGAGGAGTACTGGTCTTGGCTCGTTGTGCGATACAAAACTCGCGCGTCGGAGCATCCAGTGTCACGAATGATGGGTAGACCGTCGAGCGTCGCCAATACACGTACAAACCCCGCCGGTACAGGTCTGCCCCTGTAGACTTATCGTATTTGTAGCCGCTCATTTCGTTGATTTCCCAAGTCCCATCGGGCTGAGCGGGTTTGATGCTCTTGCCGCCGATGCTCGGGTTGAGAATTCCGGCGACCGACAGAGCATTATCGCGAATCATTTCAGCGTCCAATCGTTGCCTTGGTCCTCGAGCAAGCACACGATTCTCTCCGTCGCGGGCCAACAGCTCCCTAGTCGCAGCCGAACGTTGTCGATACGTGGAACTCATCACCATTTGTTTCACAATGCGTTTGACATCCCAATCCGTCATGAAATCGGCCGCCAACCAATCGAGAAGTTCCGGGTGGCTGGGCCGTTCCCCTTGCGACCCGAAATCGTTGAGCGTCTTGACCAAGCCAGTCCCGAACAACATGGCCCACAGTCGATTGACCATGACGCGCGCCGTAAGCGGATGCTCGCGCGAAACCAGCCACCGCGCCAAATCAAGTCGATTAAGACGCTTGGCGTCTATAGGCGTGGCCAGTTGTGGCAGGAAGGCCGGTACGCCGGGCGATACTTTTTCGCCATCCTGGTCGTAGTTGCCACGCACTTTAATAAATGTTTCGCGTGGCGATTCCATCTCGGACATGACCATAGTATTTGGCAACGATTTCTCGAATTCGTCCTTCGATTTCCGCTTTTGATCCACCTCCTTCTGCATCTGTGCCAACTCCGGCGCAGTAGATTGTTGGAAGAAACTATCGAGCTGGTCCGCGTCCCTCTTTCTGCGATCTTTGGCAGCGGTCAAGGCAATCTTCAGGGTCTGCCTGTCTCCCAGAAAGGCCAACTCAAAATTATCTAAAACTCGATAGTAGATTCGGGCTTCGTCGATTTGACCATAAAAGGGAGTTTGCCCATCACTTCGTCCAATACTGAACGGAGCGGCGGTTTGGATGGTCCCAGTTAGATTGTCCTTCTGGATCGAGACGCGAACTGGGATGCCATTGACATACAGAGTCACACCTGCAGCCTTGCTGGAACCGTCGTAGGTGAAAGCGAGTTGCGAAAACTTGTCAGCCGAAAGCTCATCGGCGGATTGAACGTGAATGCAGTTGTCGGGCCAGTGGTGTATCAGGCGGACGCTGGGACGGCCATTGTCCACTGCAATGTCCCAACCGCGATTCTGTTGTGAACCTCCGATTTTTCCGAGTGGCGAACCTCCTTTGGCATCGACCTTCAGTCGCACGCTGACGCTAAACGGCTGGTCGCGTTCGAAACCGAAGCGATCGCCATAGCTGAGTCCGGTTGAGCCGTCGCAAATCAAACTCTTGCCGATCGGCCCTTCGGCGAATTTGACATCCCCGTGTACGAGAGCATCGACCGTCTCGGCAAACTCGCCCGCACTTGCCCCGTTTTCGTCCAGCGGGAATCGCGCCATTGGACCAACGGGCTCGAAGGACTCGCCGAGCTTGACGATTTCCTGTTCCCAACCTTCGCGCAGCGACTTGGCTGTTTCGTTGCGCTGCTGGAACCGCTTCTCGGCTTGTGAAAAATCGTTTTCAAGGTTCTGCAACTGCGAATCTTGCTCGGGACTGGTAACTCGCAAAAAGGGTTGTGGATTACGGTCGCGCACTCCATCTTTCCCGTTCTCAGGAACGTTATTGAAGAACGCATACAGCCTGTAAAAATCTCTCGTCGTCAATGGATCGTATTTGTGATCGTGGCACTGAGCGCAGCCAACTGTCATGCCCAACCAAGTCACGCCTGTCGTACTGACTCGATCGACCACATACAGATTTCGGTACTCGGCGTCGATCAACCCGCCTTCGTCGCTGGTCATGTGGTTGCGATGGAATCCGCTGGCGATCCGCTGCTGAACAGTCGCATTGGGCAAGAGGTCGCCAGCGATCTGCTCAATGGTAAACTGGTCGAAGGGCATGTTCGAGTTAAAAGCCTTGATGACCCACTCGCGCCATAACCACATGTCGCGCAGTGAGTCGTTGTGATATCCGCTGGTATCGCCATACCGCGCCAGATCCAGCCAAACGAGCGCCATTCGTTCGCCAAAATGCTGACTGGCGAGCAAGCGATCGATTGCTGACTCAAACGCGCGATCCGATTTGTCATTTACAAAGGACTCGACATCCTCAATCGATGGTGGCAGTCCGACTAGATCCAGAGACGCTCGACGAATAAAACGCGGTCGTGATTCTTCCGGCGAGTGCGACAATCCTGCGGTCGCCAGTTGAGCCAAGACAAAACCATCGATCGGATTGCGAACAACGGATTCCGATTGAGCTGGCTGAGGTATTGAGGGCATCGAGATCGGCGAAAATGACCAATGATCCGTCCAGGGTGCGCCTTCGTTTACCCATCGTTTGAGCAACTCAATTTGCTGCCCGGAGAGTTTTTTATTCGATTCGGCCGGAGGCATCTTTTCGCTCTGGTCGTTAGCAGTAATGCGCCGAACCAACTCGCTAGCGTCCGGTTTGCCCGGCACGATCGGCGTTTGGCCAGACTCCCCTCGACCAAACGCCGACTCGCGTCGATCAAGCCGTAAATCAGCTTTCAGTGCCTTCGTATCCGGCCCGTGGCAACTGAAGCAGTTCTCCGATAGCAAAGGGCGAATATCGCGATTGAAGTCGATCTGACCTGGATTTGCCAGAGCTATTGAACAATGGGCCAACGCCAGCATGCCAAACGTGGCAATCAAGATGTGCGATAATTTCGTCATAGGGCTTTAGTTAATGAAGTCTCATTTGGTTATGACAATAGCACTAGAAATTGGTGTTAAGCTTCTTGAGCCTCATGAACAACCCCTCGAATTGCTGCTTAACCGATTCGAAGCTGGTGTTAGATATTAGAGTCTGGTTATTCGATTGGATGATTGCCACCCCCAACGAAGTATGGTTCGTCCAGTCGTCGAGTGTGTATTTGCGCACGTCATAGTAAGGCATCTCCAGTTTGGCAGCGACCTTCGGCACCAGGTGAACATTTTCATTAGTGCGTACGATGTAGTAGTTCATCGAGATATACAATCCAACTGCACCTACGACAACGCCCATTAGAAAACTGGATAAATTCCGGAACATGAGTTTCACTCCTTAACAAACATGCTGCTGGTAACGGTCTAACACCTTCCTCGCGTATGCAACGAATTGTAACTTGCTTCTGCCATCTTGTCCGCACCAACATTTACAATACGCTCTTCATCCGTGAGTCCCTGGGTTAACATTGCGCTCAATTTTGCGAGGAAATGATGTCTTTTGTAATGGCTCTCGATCAAGGTACCACCAGTTCGCGCGCCATCTTATTCGATCGCGCAGGGACAATGTTGTCGGTCGCACAACGTGAGTTTCGTCAAATATTCCCTCAGTCAGGCTGGGTTGAACACGACGCATTGGAAATCTGGGAATCGCAGATCGCGGTCGCTCGCCAGTTGATGATTCAAGCCGGAATCACTGCCGCAGACGTGCACGCAATCGGAATTACCAATCAGCGGGAAACCACCGTTATCTGGGAGCGACAATCGGGCAAACCCATCCACAACGCGATTGTCTGGCAAGATCGTCGCACCGCAGGCATCTGCGACGAGCTGCGCAATGCCGGCCACGCGGATTTGATTCAGCGAAAAACTGGACTGGTGGTCGATGCGTACTTTTCTGGCACCAAAGTCTGTTGGTTGCTCGACAATGTGCCGGGGGCTCGCGAAAAGGCCGAACGCGGGGAACTGGCGTTTGGCACGATCGACAGTTGGTTGATTTGGAATCTGACCGGCGGCCGCAAACACGTAACCGATGTCAGCAACGCATCGCGCACCATGCTATTCAATCTCGCGTCGCGGCAATGGGACGACGAGCTATTGCAGTTGCTGAACATCCCCAAGTCAATATTGCCGAGTGCCGAGCCCAGCAGCCGCGTGTATGGTGCCACGGCGGTTGGTCTGCTGGGAGATCCAATATCGATTTCCGGAATTGCCGGAGACCAGCAAGCGGCGCTCTTTGGCCAGAATTGCATCCAGCATGGCATGGCCAAGAATACTTATGGCACCGGTTGTTTCATGCTGATGAATATTGGCAATGTTCCTAAAGTTTCAAATCACAAGCTGCTGACGACAGTCGCTTGGCAGCTCGGTGATCAGCAACCGTGCGAGTATGCATTGGAAGGGAGCATTTTTATCGCCGGCGCGGCGATTCAGTGGTTGCGCGATGGCCTGGGAATTATCAAATCGTCGGCAGACGTCGAAAAACTTGCGCTGTCCACTCCCGACAACGGCGGCGTGGTCGTTGTCCCGGCGTTCGCAGGACTCGGAGCTCCCCATTGGGACGCCTACGCGCGCGGTACGATCGTCGGGCTAGATCGAGGAACCACAGCAGCTCACATCGCCCGCGCGACGCTCGAATCGATCGCGTTCCAAGTTGCCGATGTACTGGATGCAATGCAAGCCGATTCGGGCGTCGCGATCAAAGAGTTGCGCGTCGATGGCGGAGCGGCCGCCAATGATCTATTGATGCAATTTCAAGCTGACATTTTGCAAGTGCCTGTCGTGCGACCCAAAGTTATCGAAACGACTGCTTTGGGAGCCGCCTATCTAGCAGGTTTGGCGACAGGTTATTGGACCGGTATCGATGAACTGCGCCAAGTTTGGCAAGCAGACCGGACATTTACTCCAAGTATGCCCAACGAAGAAGTCACCCGACGTCGAGCTTATTGGAAACGCGCGCTGGAACGTGCCAAGAACTGGTGCGTATAGTTCGCTCAACGTGAATCACGCAGACTTAATCGACGTAGATGAACTCGTTGGCATTCATTATCGCAAGACAAAGATCGACCAGCGCAGCATACTCGCTGGTTGAAATGATGCCGTCGAACTTCGAGGCAGGTAGTCTAACACTTGGACTTTGCTTTTCGCGGTTGCTTTCGATTTCTCGCGCCTGAGTGACCAAGAAGTTGCTCAGAGCCGTTATCTCGTCGACTTGCGCGGGACGCGAATAGGCTCGGTGCACAGCATTTTCAATCCACTGTCGTCCTCGGTTCGTTCCAGAGTCAGAATCGGAAGGACTATTAATCAGTTCGCGAGCGAAATTTTGGGCAGCAATCAACGAAAACTCGCTATTGATCATTTGCAGCGACTGCAGTGCTGTGGTCGAGCGGCCTCGCTGTGGGCAACTGGCATTGGCATCGGGGCGATCGAACGTATCAAACAACGGGTATCGCAAGTTACGTCGCGCGAACAAATAAAAACTTCGCCTATAATGGTCCGCTTCTTGCGCGCTGGTGCTCCAATGTCCTTTCAGCAAAGTCTTGAGCATTTCATCGGGCAAGGGAGGCATGACTCCAGTTCCTCCGCGCTGGTAATTGATCAATCCCGATACGGTTAGCATGGCGTCCCGAATGGCTTCCCCTTCTAAGCGTTTGCGAGGAAATCTGCTGTACAGTTGATTTTCCGTATCGGCCGCGAAGCGATCGGACCAAGTGTGATCGCCCGTCGATAGCCGGCTAGTTTGGCGATACGTGGCAGAACAAACGATCAGGCGGTGAAGCCGCTTGATGCTCCACCCCGTCTCGCGGAAATCACACGCCAACCAATCCAGCAACTGCGGATGAGTTGGCTCGGAGGAAATCAGGCCCGCGTCGCTCGTTTCGCTGAAAATCCCTTTGCCAAAGTGATGCTGCCAAACTCGGTTCACGATTACTCGCGCGGTCAATGGATTGCTGGAATCGGTCATCCAGGACACCAACAGAGATCTAGCTGAGCGCGAATCCTGAATGCGTTGAGAATGATTTGCGGGATCTGCGATGCGCGGAAAAGCTGGACTTAATTCGATTCCTGGCTGGCGATGATCACCACGTTTCCAAAGTCGCGGCGCAGGAACATTGTCCTGTATACTCAGCAAGTTGTAAGGTTCATCGCGCTTCAAGACAGGTACGGAACTCTCGAATACTGCTCGCAAGCGATAAAAATCCGCTTGGCTGATCGGATCGTACTTGTGGTCGTGGCATTGTGCGCAGCCGAATTGCAGACCCAGGAATACTGAACCAACCGTGGACGTCATTTCATTCAGTAAGTTATGCCGGCGTTCGATTTGGTCGTTCACATCGGTCATATCGGGACCAGCCAAACAGAACGCTGTGGCTACGCGCTGGCTGCCGTTATCAACGACATCGCCAGCCAATTGGAACGCGACAAAACGATCAAAGGACAGATCTTGATTGAAAGCATCGAGTACCCAATCGCGATATTGCCACGCTGCCGGGCGAATACGGTCATGTTCGAATCCGTCGGTCTGCGCAAAGCGAGCCAAGTCGAGCCAATGTTGCCCCCATCGCTCACCATACATCGGTGACGCCAGCAATCTATCTACCAGCTCTTCGTACCACGTTTCGCGATCCGTGTTCGAGTTCCTAGCCAATTCGTCGATCGTTGGAGGCCGACCGACAAGATCAAAGTACAATCGTCTTTGCAAAGTTGCCGGATCTGCCGATACACCGAGGCTGATTCCTTTTGCTTCCATCGCAGCAATAATAAATGCGTCGATTGGCGTGCGCGCCCATGAAGCATCCCGGACCTTCGGAATGAGAGGTTTGACCAGAGGCGCAAACGACCAGTGCTCGCGGTCGCTGTCTGAGATTGGAAATTCTTCCAATTTCTCTTGCTCATCGGCACAGGTTGCCTGATTGTTAACTCCCGCGACAACGAGCAACGACAGCACAACGAGCAAGTTGGCCGCGAAGCTTCGAAAACATTTTGTGATTATCACGCGAGAATCTCCGGCACGATGTCGATCTCGCTTGGACCAGTTAATCGCTCGTCGAGTCCATTGTGATAGTAAGTTAGCTCGCTGTGGTTCAATCCGAGTAAATGGAGCAGCGTCGCGTGGAAGCTGTTAATATGGACCTTGTTTTCTGCGGCGCGCAGGCCAACATCGTCAGTTGCTCCGTAAGCAAATCCGGCTTTTACGCCAGCCCCTGCCAGCCACACGGAATAGCCCCAAGGATTATGATCTCGGCCAGTTCCGGATTCGCTCATCGGCATGCGCCCGAACTCTCCGCCCCAGATCACTAATGTGTCCTCTAGCAGACCGCGCCGATGGAGATCGGTCAACAAACCAGCGACTGGCAAATCGGTCGCGCGGCAAAGCTGAGTATGGTTACTAAGCACATCTTTATGAGCATCCCAGCCATTGGTATCGCCTGAGTAGACTTGAACCATGCGCACACCGCGCTCAATCAAGCGTCGCGCCAACAGACAGCGCTGCCCAAATTCCCGTGTCTCTTTCTGGTCAAGTCCATAGAGCGACAATGTATCCTCTGTTTCTTGGCTCAGATCCACCAACTCCGGTGCAGCAGATTGCATGCGAAACGCAAGTTCATAAGACTTGATGCGCGCATTTAACTCGTCATCGTTGTCGCGTGCTAACAAATGCCGCTGGTTTAACTGTTGCACCAGTGCCAACGTCGAACGTTGTTGTTGAGAACTAATTTCCGGCGGTGGAGTCAGATGCAGAATTGGTTGTGCACCTGGCCGCATCGTAACGCCTTGGTAGGACGCGGGTAAATATCCGCTGCCCCATGCCGGCGGACCACCCTTCAATCCTCCGCCAGGGTCTGGCAACACGATGAACGCCGGCAGGTCGCGATTTTCGCTTCCCAATCCATAGGCCACCCAGCTTCCAACACTCGGATGCCCCATCAGAATACTGCCGGTGTTCATCTGGTAAACCGACTGTGGATGATTGACACTGTCACCATGCAAACTACGAATGACACACAGCCTATCCGCATGCTTGGCGATCTCAGGCAGAAAGTCGCTCACGTCCAGGCCGCTTTGACCATATTTCCGAAATGGTTTAACTGGCGCAAGCAACGGATTTCGCGCAACCGGGCGCCGCGTCTTTACGTTGGCGGCCAAACTCTCAGGCAACGGCTGGCCAGCATACTTGATCAGGCCTGGTTTTGGATCAAACAGATCGACGTGGCTGGGACCACCGTGCATGAACAGCCAAATTACGCGTTTTGCTCGCGGTTCGAAGTGCGGCTTTTCATGCTGACTTGTCGACCCGGTTGAGGCGCACGCCATTTGTTCGTCGGCCATGAGCGCCGAAAGCGCCAGCATGCCCGCCCCACCTCCTGCTTTGGCAAGAAATCCTCGACGATTATTAGCCGAGCCGGCATTGAGTGACGAAATTCCGGCAAATGCGTTCATAAAACGTCTCGTTTCAGAGGGACATCCAGCCTCTCAAAATCGATAGCGTCGCGGCACACTTTCGACAAGCGACTTTCACCGCGACGCGAACCAAAGTTCACCGCGCGAGTTTACCATGCGTGCCAGCCAGGGTCAACGAAAAGTAGGCCGTTTGGCTCGCAACCACGTGGATTGCTGAGCGCGAATTGGCGGGCTAAACTAAATACTACAATTGCCGCGCCGACAATTTGCAACTAAAACATCAACCCACCATTAACTCCGACCAACTTTTGGGACCAGAATCCATAGGCGACGGCAGATAGGAATTTACCAATGCGTGAGCGAATACAAGCGCAAGCGTGTGCATAAATCCTGGCACGCACTTGCTTGCGCGTCGCGATTTTATTGGTAAGAACCCATCTGCGGTTCGCCGTACATGAAGATTTGTTATGCCTGCACTGCGATTACCTAACATCATTCTTTTTTGCACTGCCTGCGCGATTAGTGGGCAAAGGTCGATCGCGGCGAGTGAACCTGCGGTCGCAATAGCTGAATCGTCGCAGCGAGCCGACGTCTACTTTGAAAGCCACGTTAGGCCAATTCTGAAAGCACACTGCTTTCATTGCCATGGTGAAGAGGAAGAAAAGAAAGGTGAACTCGACCTACGATTGGTCAAGTTCATATTACGCGGTGGCGATTCTGGGCCAGCTATCGCGGACAGTCACGCCAAGAGTCTCTTGTTTGAGCGAGTGGCTTCCGGTGAGATGCCACCCATCGACAAGAAAGTATCTCCAGCAGAATTAGAGATCATATCTCGATGGTTGGATCAGGGCGCGCGAACAATGAAACCAGAGCCCGAAACTACCGGTGACTTTTCTGACGACGAACGCAGCTTCTGGTCGTTTCAACCCGTTCGACGCCCAGTACTAGCAGCAACCAAATCGGCTGATCAAGTGAAGACCGCCGTCGATGCGTTTATCCTAGCGAAATTGGAACATAATGGATTGCAGTATTCGACGTTGGCCGATTCAGCAACGTTATGTCGCCGCGCATTCTTTGATTTGCACGGTTTGCCACCAACTCCAGACGAATTGACGAAGTTTCTACAGTCAGTGGCGAAACAGGGAGTCGATACTGCGTTTGGCGAATTGATCGACCGTCTGCTCGGGTCGCCGCGCTATGGCGAACGATGGGCACGGCATTGGCTCGACATCGCCGGTTACGCTGATAGCGACGGTTACGGAGAAAAGGATGTCGAACGTTCGTTCGCGTACAAATACCGCAACTACGTAATCAAGAGCATTAATGACGACAAACCTTGGGATCAATTCGTTCGCGAGCAACTCGCTGGCGATGAAATGTTGGTTTCAGGCAAGGACAGTTTGTCGGCCGACGATTCCGAGTTGCTGATCGCGACGGGTTATTTGCGCATGGGGCCCGATGGCACGAGCGATCCGGCGATCGACAAGAATCTAGCGAGCAACGATTGCATCGCCGAGACGCTAAAAATCGTCAGTACCTCGTTGCTCGGATTGTCGGTCGGTTGCGCACAATGCCACAACCATCGTTATGATCCCATTACGCATGTCGATTACCACCGGTTGCGGGCGATCTTCGAGCCGGCGCTAGATTGGAAAAACTGGCGCTCGCCGCAGCAGCGGTTGGTCTCGTTATGGACGAAACAACAGCAGGAACTGGCCCAGCAATGCGACGGAGAACTAAAAAAGCTGGAAGCTGAACAGACTTCCGAATTCGAGAAACTTGGCCAGGAAGTACGCGAACGTGGAATGTTGTCTCTGCCGGACGAACTCAAAAAACAGCTACGCGGAGCTTTTGAAACTCCAGTCGCTAAACGAACAACCGAACAAAAAGACTTGCTAACAAAATATCCCGCCGCCAACGTCCCGTCGCGTGGCGACCTGCTGCGTCGCAATGCCAAGAATGAATACAATGCCATCGAGAAGAAATATGCGGATTCGATCGCAGCGGTCCAAGCCAAGCGGCCGCCCGATGATTTTGCCCATGGCCTCACCGAGATCGCTGGCAAATTTCATCCCACGTTTTTATTTGCTCGCGGCGATTTCAATCAGCCGAAACAAATCGTTGCACCAGGTGAGTTGAGCATTCTATGTAATGACGGTTGTGGCGAGATTCCTGAGGACGCTCCCAACCTGGCCACCACCGGACGCCGTCTGGCCTACGTCCGGTTGTTGACTAGCGGTCGCCACCCGCTGGTGGCGCGAGTGTACGTCAATCGATTATGGTTGCACCATTTTGGCCGCGGGCTAGTTGGAACGCCCAGCGATTTTGGCTTTCTCGGAGAGCGTCCAACGCATCCAGAATTGCTCGATTGGCTGGCCGACGAATTTGTTCAAAGCGGCTGGAGCGTCAAACGTTTGCACAAGCTGTTGATGATGTCCTGGGCATATCGGCAATCGTCGATGCGCAACGATGCTCACGACAAAGTTGATCCCGAGAATCGTTGGTTAGGCCGCATGAATCCGAGACGATTAGACGCCGAGACGCTCCGCGATTCGATACTGATGATCAGCGGTAATCTTACCAATGAAATCTATGGACCAAGCGTTCCGGTTGCACCCGATGAGGCGGGGCAAATTCACGTCGGCGTGGACACTCGCGACGGAGCCGGGCGTCCGACCGGAAAAGTTGTTCCGCTGTACGATGAAGAGTTTCGGCGAAGCGTCTATGTCCAAGTCCGGCGCACAATGCCACTGGCAATGTTCGATACATTTGACGGCGCTACACTGACGCCAAATTGTACCTTGCGCACTTCGTCGACCGTCGCTCCGCAGTCGCTGATGCTGATGAACAACGAGTTTGTCATTCAGCAATGCGACATTTTCGCGGGTCGCATTGTGGCAATGTCTGGGGAAGACTGGCGAACTCAAGCTCGATCGGCTTGGCGGTACGCACTTTCCCAAGAACCCACGCCTGTTCAGTTGGACACAGCCGTGGCTTTCTTGATCGAAACGGAGCGCGAACTTGGTCATTTGAATTCCGCGAAGCAGCCGCATGAAAGCGGACGCAAAGCTCTGGCGCTTTTCTGCCAAGCCCTGATCAATTCGAACTCGTTCTTATACGTTGACTGACAATTCGCTCTGTTCAAAGGCGAACGTCAATTCGACCAGAAGCGAGCTGATCCTGCAACTGTGCAGCCTGATCGATTAACTCAACCGCAGCTTGCCCTTGCTGGCGCTGCGTATCCAAGGACTTGCGAACGATTGCAAATCCAATTCGGTTTGCGACCTGTTGGCGTTGAATTGCGGATGCGGATGCGTAGTCAGCTCCAACTTCCATAGTTCATTTCCTCTCGGTAGTAATTGCTGTTAGGCGAGCGGCAGATAGTTTCTTACCAATACAAGCCCGAAGCGCAAGCGAGTGTATGCCAGGATTGACGCACTCGCTTGCGCATCGGGCTTGTATTCGCTTAGGCCTTGGTAAATTCCCATCTGCCGCTCGCCTTGTCTGCCCTAGGAGTCGCGCGTTGAAAATTCAAAATTGGCGGAAGTTGAACGTATGGATGTAGGAAATACGCTGCCTCCGCCAATTTTGAATTTTCTGCGCGCGACTCGCAACGATGTACCCGAAGTGCAAATGTGTATCGGTCCATTGGGAATCTTGCCTCGCAAAAACATATCGTTGGGCAAAAATCGTAGACGCTCGCCCAATTTACGGTGCTTTGCTTGACCAAAAAATCAATCGCGACGGCTAGGCCGATTATGCCGAGCCTTGTTTGGATAGTTCGTTGCGTTTCTCCAGCGACTACCGGGGCAAGCAACAATCCTCCGGGCAAATATCCGGACACGCAGGAAAAATCCCTACGGTTGGGCGAGGCAATGACGGGGCAAGACGTTCTTCAATTAACTGGCGAATCATGGTTACAAATGCCGGATGAGTGCCAGCAGTCTTCGCGCGTACACAAGCAAGATTGAGTTGCTGGCAAAGCTGAACCGCTTGTGTATCCAAGTCAAACAGCACTTCGATGTGATCCGACACAAAGCCGACTGGAATTATGACTATGGCTGGGACATTGTTCGAGGCAAGTTGTTCGATTCTTGCACAGATGTCGGGCTCCAGCCATGGTTGATGCGGTGGTCCACTGCGGCTTTGAAATACCAGCTCCCAATCTGATCGTCCGAGCACCGCGCAGACGCTCCTCGCTGTTTCTCGCAATTGGCTTTGGTACTGACAGCGATCTGCCATCGCAGTCGGGATGCTGTGCGCCGTGAACAGCAGCTTCGCTTGGTCGCGCTGCGAAGCATTGAGCAATTGAAGAGCATCCTGAGTTACCGCAATCTGAACTTCAACAAAACTAGGGTGATTAAATCCCATGCGGACTTTTTCAATTACAGGCGCGTCCGCACCGATGGTCTCACGAGCGGCAATGATGTTCTCGCGATATTGCCGGCATCCCGAATAGGAACTGAACATGCTAGTGAAAAATGCAATCGCCCGTTTTCGTCCATCGACAGCCATCTGCCGCAAGGTATCGGGCAGCATTGGATGCCAGTTTCGATTTCCCCAGTAGATTGGCAGGTTGATGCCATGCAAATCCAGCTCTTGTCGCAGCGCCTCGATAAGGGCCCGGTTCTGCGAATTGATTGGGCTGACGCCACCGAACTGTTGATAGTGCTGTACGACTTCCAGCATCCGCTGTTGCGGTACGCTTTTTCCGCGAAGAACGTTTTCCAAGAACGGCAACACGTCATCCGGACCTTCTGGGCCGCCGAATGAAACTATCAAGACGCTATCAAATTCACTCGACAAAATCACGTCCTTGGCAAAACGAAGACTCAACTGGAGCGCAGGTTCGGCTCGGGACTTGCATCGCCTGGATCGAAACACGCTCCACGGGAAGCTCCTTACCTCGTTCCCAAGCTCCGGCTTGGGAACGCCATGCTCCACAAGCTCCGCTTCCTGCAGTGGTCATCACGAAGCGCAGCTATTCGATGCAGTACAAATGCTCGGCCCCGCGAATGAATATCTGCTTGCCAACCAGCGCCGGCGAAGCATCAACACCTTCGCCGAGTCGGTTGGTGGCGATGATCTCCATTTTCTTGGAGTGCTTTAGTACGACCGTGGTACCATCGCGTCCAGTGAAGTAGATTCGGTCCTTAGCCGCCACCGGCGATGCATAAAAGGAGCTAGTTCCTGGCAAGCGAATCTGTTCGACAAATGCATCGCCAGTTCGTGCGTCGACAATGGACAAAATTGAATCGCGGGACTTTGTGAAATAGAGCTGGCCACCGTACAGCACTGCGGATGACACATAGGGTGCCGCATCGTTGCGTTTCCAAGTGATGCGATCGGTATCCGTTAGGTCACCTTTGGACGCAAGCGGAATGGAGTAGATCGCGTAACCTTGATATCCCGTCATGCAGATGACGTTTTTATCGACCAACAGCGGACAAGGAATTGGATTGGTAAACTGGCCGCCACACTCCCAAATCACCTCTCCTGTCTTAAGGTCATAGCTGCGCGAGCGTTTGGTTGCGTTGGTGATAATTTGAGTGCGTCCCTCGAATTCGACTACCAAGGGAGTTGCCCAGGTCGTAACTTCTTCACGGTCCCTTTTCCAACGAGTTTGGCCAGTCCGCGCGTCGAGCACTTCGATAAACGAAGGTCCTTCGTGATCCCATTGGACGATCAAGGAATCGCCATGCAGCGTGGGTGAAGCACCTTCTCCGAATCCATTGCGAGTGGTCATATCACCAAGATCTCGTTCCCAAACTTTCTTTCCCTGCATATCGAAGCAAAAAATGCCTCGCGATCCGAACGAGATGTAGACCAGTTGACCATCTGTTGTTGGTGATCCTGACGCGAATGAGTTAGTATTGTGCCGACCCTCATGAGGTACTTGCTGAGTTGCCACGGATTTCCAAATTTCCTTACCTGTGTTTCGATCCAAACACATAAGTACGTATTCGACGAACTTGTTTGGCGCCGGCAACGCCAAGCGACTACCCTGGCCGGGCGCGCTCCCGGCCGGAGCGGGGCGATCGGTTTCAATTGCAGTAGCTATGAAGACTTTGTCCTCCCAGACAACCGGGCTGGCGCTACCCAGGCCAGGAATCTTGACTTTCCATTTAATATTTGACGAATCGCTCCAATGCGCAGGCGGATCTGCGGAATCCGATGTCCCATCGAAGTTAGGACCGCGCCACTGATGCCAATTGGTCGCGACTTTGCCGTCTGCCGCCAAGACTGGATTGCTAAGCGTCCCAAGTAAAACAGTCGCCAATAGAATGGATGCACACCGCACAATCTTGCCCTTTCGAACGATGATTTTCTATCAACAGAGTCCGCAATAACCGACGGAAGTCGCGAGAATCGCCAATAGTATAGTGGAGCCCAGGAAGTTAGTCAGCTCATGAAGCCGACGCGGCGAACTTCGCAGCCATGATTACGAGTATTAATGGGCGGCCTTTGCGTTTACTTGGATTCGGGCGCTGAGCTGGCGCAATTGCACGCCGATGAACTCATTTGGGGACTCTGTTTGCTCCCGACAGTAACACTCTATTGGGAGGTGGCAGATCGAAAGTCCACATCTGGGACGACAGACGCAAGCAACGCGTCCACGTGCAAGCTGGTCAATCGTTGCAAGCCTTTCGGTTGGGCTCGGATTAGCGTGTTGAAAATCTGGTCTTGACACGGAAAATTATTCCTGCACATTTTTTTGGGCGATGGGATAAGTGCAAGTTGTGGTTGAACGAATTGGACAGGGAGGTGTGTAGGTTGCGAGATTTGGTGTCGTCTCCGACCAGGTTGGCTAGATTCTTCAAAGATAGCAGAGACAAGTGGAAGGCTAAGTCGCTGGCCAATCAGCAACGAATATTCGGGAACTCGATGTTCGAGTTCGTGAAGGAAATGTTGCGTTACCTTCACGCCGAAGGTGGCCACCGCCAGTCGTCGGAGGCTCTACTTGGCACCACTGATGTGTTGGAGTCACTTTTCGGGAAGTACAAGCCAGCCAGTTTTCGCAGGTCGTTGTACACCAATGGCAACAATTCGTCCGATGCCCGCGAATCACCTGCCGCTATCTTCGAGAGTATTTGCGATACATCGGACATTTCGACCACTGTCGACTCTGCGTACGAGGAATTCTCAATGAAGTTCTTTGATGCGTATGTTCTTGAATTCAACCCACATGGCCTGTCCACCGTGCAACTGCACCGCGAGAATGCCCTCCGTCAAAGCGGACTTGGGATCGGCATCGGTAAAGTCGAGGATGAGACGATTGTTCATGTAGTGTTGAATATGATTCCCCTTGGCGATAATCACGACATCGTTCCAATTGTCTAGCTTGAACAAGTTTTTGAACTGTTCCTGATCGATCAAAGTCGAATGCACAGTCTTGATGCCCTCGGGCGAATACGTCGCTTGTTCGCCTACCAAGCAAACCCGACCGCGTTTGCCTCGCTCGTCATAGATAAATCCAGAAACGCTGGGTAGGACGTTTTCGTTGCGGATTTCGTGTTGGTAGCCGCCCACTACCCAGTTATTTCTGACTTTCTCGGTGATGTGTTTGGATCGATATTGGATTCCCGAGTTGTTGGTTGCGTTGCTGCGGAATGACAGACGCAATTCGAAATCCTTGGTCTTGCCATCTTTCCAAATCAAAAACGTATTTCCTTCGGCAACGTTTTGCTCGGTAGTTTCGCCATGAATTACGCCCTCCTTCACACTCCACAGCCGTGGATCACCGTCCCAGCCGGATAGATCTTTGCCGTTGAAAATGACCTTCATATCGGAAGATTCGGATGGTGCTTGCTTGCCTTCCTCGATTGCAACAACAGTAGGCAATAGCAGCGCAGTGAAAAACAGTGCAGTGAAAAACGTAAAAATACGAGACATCTCGGTTCTCCGTTTCGGGGTTCGATGGCGAGGTATTTAGACGCGCATCAGCGTATGAATACCGTGGTGCGCGGACATGGCAATTGGTAGGGCAGTTTTGATTTGATGTCAGAGATTATGCTCGATATTGATGCCGATGCCAATAAGTCGATACCAGTGGTATAATTTATCATATGGCGATTTCAAATTCAGATAGCAATGACGATGACCAGCGACTGCGTCGCCGTGGCATTCCCACCCTGCCAACCGGTACTGGTGGATGGCCCAAGGCTTACGCTTTGTTAGCGTCGATGACTTTCCACGTCACCGTCTTTGTGACCTTGGCAACGCTTCTCACGTCGGCACCCAAGGGGACAAACTCGGGGCCGGACCGGCCAGTGGGCATTGCGATTGTGCAGGAAGTTGAGGGCAGCGAGGCATACTTTCTATCGCAATCAGGGGCAACCAGTTCGGGTCAAACTTTGGATTCGATTCAATCAACGATCGCCAGTCTACCGAATGCTAGTTCCACCGGACTCAATACCGACCAAATATTGGCAGAGTTGTTGCCAGGCGAAGGCAGTCGAGCCGGAAACGCGTCGGATGCCGCTGGAGGCTTGGGGCTGGGTGAGGGCGGACCGCGTATTGGAGGTTCGCGAGCCATCCCCAAAGTAAAAACCAGTGTGTTTGGAATCGAAGGCGAAGGGTCACGTTTTATCTATGTGTTCGACCGCTCCGACAGCATGAATGATTACGGCGGTTTGCCCTTTGCTGCTGCCAAGCATGAGCTGGTGCAGAGCCTACAATCCTTAGGCCAAGCGCATCAATTTCAGATCATCTTCTATAACGAATTGCAGCATCCTTTTGGTGGTATGGGGCCCGGTGGATCTGCATTACTTAGCGGCGACGAACGATCCAAATCACAGGCAATTTCTTTTGTGCGTAGTATGTCGGCGACGGGTGCCACAAAGCATGTACAGGCTCTCAAGTTGGCTATTTCCATGGGGCCAGACGTTATTTTCTTTTTGACCGATGCTGATCGTCCGATCCCAACGGCGCGCGAGCTTACGGAAATCGTCGATCGTTGCGCCCGCCGCGGCGTCACACTCCACACCATCCAGTTCGGCGTTGGTCCGAGTCAAGGTGCAGGGGAGTGGATCTCTAGCCTAGCGAACGAGACGTCAGGAAAGTTTCGGTATATCGACGTTACCCTTGCTGGCTCGTTGAACCCTGCCGCGGCAGATAAATGAAAACTCTGCAACTCTGCATTTCGACTTTCCTTTCGCGATTTCATCTTGCAATTGGCAGGTGCCTGCGCATTTCACCGTTGCTTGCCGTTGTCAGTTTGCGAACGTCAATAGCAATCGTGCTCGCCTGCCAACATCCAGCGCTGGCGGAATCTGAGGCGAACGCCAAAAAAACTCTTGCAGTAGAATCCATCGACAGGATCTGGTATGGACCAGCGGCAGTGCGCGGTCGTGATATCTGGGATCTGCCCGAGGGACTTTATTTCGAAGGCAAGATCCAGGAATTCGACGCGCTGCGGTTGGTTTACTTGGACGATATGGGACGCAAACGCGAACTGGAGAGCCAGCGCGTGGAGCGAGTCGATGTATCTTGGAGCAGCGCTCAAGCTCGGCTGGTTCATCAAATGTACTTGGATCGAAAATATGGAGCGATTGCAGGGTTGATAAATTCCGCTTTGGCAAGCGGGATTCCGCATTGGCAACAGAAAATGCTGGTCGCCGAATTGGTTGAGGCCGCTGACGCACTAGGTAATACTCGCTCGGCCGGAGGTTTTTTTCTCAAGTACCTTGCGGAGGCTAGCCCACCGCCGTTGCTGTACGCCACGATGCCCCTGTGCTGGACATCTGGCGAGGCCGATAGTGCTTTGTTAACTGAGGCAGGGAAGTGGTTATCCAGTTCAAAAGAGCCGGAGAGCTTGTTGGGTGCGAGTTGGCTGTTAAACGGCACTCGCGCCGAGGAAGCCAAACAACGATTGGGTAAATTGAAGACTAGTACCAACAA
>SYJV01000164.1 GCA_005798335.1 Planctomycetaceae bacterium
AGGTTTTTTCCCCGCCAATTTTGAATTTTGAACGCGCGACCCCCAACTCCCACGGACGAGCATTGGCGACCGATCCTACGCTATATTAAAACCAAGCGATAAAGCGGGCGATTGAGAAGAAAAGCGTTTGGCGATCCGGAACAAAGCAGCTCGCAATCAACAACGAAGGCATGAGGAAACCGCGGTGAGAAAATTATCCACGATCAACCGAATTTGCACGCTACCGCTGTTGTTCGTCGCAACAGTTTCTGGTGTCGCGCTAGGGCAGCGTGATTGGAAACCAGACCAGGGCGTGGTGCAAGCCGTTGAGCAAATCAACGATACGTCCGTGCGTGCCGGAATCCGCTTCCTTGCCGACGATCTGCTCGAAGGGCGCGGACCAGGTTCGCGAGGCGATTCGCTGGCGCAGCGATACATTGCCACGCAATGGGAGTCGCTCGGCTTGCGCCCTGCGGCGGCCGGTAACTCATGGTACCAAAGCGTACCACTGGTCGGCGTGACGACAAAAGTGCCCGCAGAAATCGAGTTTCGCAAAGGCGCAGAGAGTCTACGGCTGAAGTATATCGAGGAGATGACCGCCTCCAGTGGCAAGGCACAAGAGAAGATCTCGCTGCGCGACGCGGAGCTGGTTTTCGTTGGATACGGCATACAAGCACCCGAGTACGCGTGGGACGATTTCAAAAAAATGGACTTGCGTGGAAAAGTTTTGGTGATCATGAACAACGATCCAGAAGATGATCCCCAGCTCTTTGCAGGTAAGCGGCGATTGTATTACGGTCGATGGGACTACAAGTACGAAATGGCTGCGAAGATCGGAGCTGCCGGAGCGATCATTATTCACACGACGCCATCGGCAGGTTATCCATTTCAAGTTATACAAACATCGTGGACCGGCGAAGAATTCGAATTGCAGAGCGGCGCTGGCCCCAGGTTAGATGTTCGTGGCTGGTTCTCCGAAGCTTCCGCGTACAAGCTCGCA
The DNA here is from genome assembly GCA_005798335.1 of Planctomycetaceae bacterium. Lineage (GTDB taxonomy): Bacteria > Planctomycetota > Planctomycetia > Pirellulales > Pirellulaceae > Aureliella. Next base: position 980 of record SYJV01000164.1, read on the forward strand.
AAGCTTGCTGGCCAAGACCTCGATGCACTTCGGCGGGCGGCACAGTCGCGCGAATTCAAACCAGTGCCGCTGGGCGTGACTTTGTCGATCGATCTGGCGTGTCAGATTCGGCAACAGGATACTGGCAACGTCTTGGGACTGTTGCCGGGCAGCGATCCGAAACTTAGCCGCGAAACCGTGATATTCATGGCGCATCACGACCATTTGGGTTTCGCCGCTCAGCGCGATGCACGCGGCGATAATATTTGCAACGGTGCGATCGATAACGCGTCCGGAACAGCCGCGTTGCTGGCGATAGCCCGCGCTGCCACCAGTCTAAATGTGCGTTCGAAGCGATCGATTCTGTTTGCCGCTGTGGGTGCTGAAGAGCAAGGTTTGCTCGGTTCGCGGTTTTTGGCTGAAAACAGCCCGATCCATCCTGGTTATCTGGCGGCAGTTATCAACATCGACGGCGTGAATATTCTCGGTCGCACCCACGATGTTAATCTGATCGGCAATGGCAAATCGAGTCTCGATCGCTGGGTCGAAGCAGTCGCCAAATGGCAAGGGCGAGTGGTTACGCCAGATTACTTTCCCGACCGTGGATATTACTACCGCTCGGACCAGTTCAGCATGGCGAAAGTGGGCGTACCAGGAGTGTATCTCCACAGCGGTGTAAACGTAATTGGCAAACCGGATGGTTGGGGGAAGCAGCAACTTGAGGAATGGGTCGAAAAATATTATCACCAGCCAAGCGACGAATACCGAGACGATTGGGATCTCAGCGGAGCCATCGATGATATTCGATTGCTTGCTCATGTTGGTTTGGCGATTGCCAACGAACCCACCATGCCCAATTGGAATTCTGGCGACGAATTCGAAGCGGCGCGAAAAACCGCAGTCGCCAGCCGCCCAAGCGAGTAGAATTACTGAGATATCGATCGTCAGTCGGTGTAGGGCAAGCTAGGAACGAGAATAAGTATGAGTGGTTGGATACAACATCTGCAAAATCGGACGCGACGTTACTTCTTGAACGATTCGACAATCGGCCTGGGGGCGGTGGCACTGGGTGGTTTGTTGAATGGTGCTGCTAATGCCGGGATCGACGCACAGAATCCGCTGGCCCTGCGCCAACCGCATTTTCCCGCCAAAGCCAAACGTGTTATCTACTTACACATGACGGGGTCGCCGCCGAACTTAGACCTGTATGATTACAAACCAGAACTGATTAAACGATCGGGCGAAGATTGTCCTCAGTCATTTCTGAACGGGCGCGAGTTCGCGTTCACGACCGGAACACCCAAGCTGCTGGGCACACCGAGGAAGTTCAAGCGCGTTGGCAATTCGGGGACTTGGATGTCCGACGCGATTGAAAAATTGCACGCGGTTGCCGACGAGATGTGTATCGTGCACTCGATGTATACCGAACAATTCAATCATGCTCCCGCAGAATTGTTGATATACACGGGGTCGGCGCGCGCAGGTCGGCCATCGATGGGCTCATGGTTGACGTACGGTTTGGGCAGCGAGAATGAGAATCTGCCAGCGTTCGTCGTATTGATTTCCAGCGGCGTGCAACCCAATGGCGGCAAGAGTTCGTTTGGCAGTGGTTTTCTGCCTTCGGTCTATCAAGGAGTTCAGTGCCGTTCGCAAGGCGAGCCGGTACTATTTGCCTCCGACCCACCAGGCATGAATCGCGAACTTCGCCGCCGGTCGCTGGATGCACTCAACGAGTTGAATCGCCATCAAGCGGAATCGATGAAGCATCCCGAGACGCAGACGCGTATCGCGCAATACGAATTGGCGTTTCGCATGCAAACCAGTGTGCCCGAAGTTATGGATATAACGCAAGAACCGCAGTACATCTTGGATGACTATGGCGCCGCGCCAGGTCAGAGCAGCTTGGCGAATAATTGCCTGCTGGCGCGCAGGTTGGTCGAATCGGGAGTCCGATTTGTCCAGTTATTTGACTGGGGATGGGATTATCACGGAACCTCAGCGGATACAGGCCTCGGCGACGGACTAGTGAAAAAATGTTCGACGATGGACAAGCCCGTGGCGGCTCTGATTCGAGACTTGAGAAAGCGAGGGTTGCTCGACGAAACGCTGATCGTCTGGGGCGGTGAATTCGGTAGAACACCTTTTCGAGAAGGTAGGACTGCGAAGAGCGAAGTACTCGGGCGCGATCATTACCCCGATTGTTTTTCTATGTGGATGGCCGGCGGCGGAGTCAAAGGCGGATTCAACTATGGCAACACCGACGAATTGAGTTTTGGTGTCGCCGAGAATCCCGTCCACGTGCACGACTTGCAAGCCACGATTATGCATCTGCTGGGCTTCGATCACACTCGATTGACCCATCGCTTCCAGGGCCGCGACTACCGCCTGACAGACGTGCACGGACAAGTCGTGCAGAGTTTGCTGGCGTGAGGATTAGATCGCTGCATCAGAGACCGCTTAGTCGATTTCAACCAGTCGTGCCAGTTTAGCCTTTTTGGCTGGCGCCAGGATCGCTAGGAATTCCTTGAAAGCCTGGACAACCAACTCGTCATTTTTTGCTTTAATACTCTGCTCGCATTCTGTTGCGATAGCCCTTATTTCGGCCAAGTTCTTTTCTTCTCGCAACGCTTCCATAATTTCCTTCTTGGAAAGAAACACTAAGAGATTATGCTGGACCAATGACTGAGCAAAACGGCGCGCAACAAGATCGAGTTGAGCATCCGTCAGAATTTTAGGAAATGTCTTTAGAACCTCAGCTTCGTACTCGACCTCAATTCTACTTGCGACATCTAAATCAGGTGGGCGCTTGGCTGCAACTGCTTTTCGCAATTCTTCTTGGTGGCGAACGAATCGTTGTTTCGACAACTCGGCAAAGGCTTGCGACAGGGCGGTAGTAGTCTTCTCGTCGGCCCCAACAATGTCGGCACGCATGGCTGACAACAAGATATCACGGCTGAACGTTTCGCTTAAGCGTGGAAACGAACTGGTGCTCGGATACTTCCTCCGCTGTGGATTCGGAATGTACCCGTCACCTAGAAAATCACGCAGCTTGTCAACAGATTCCTCAGACGAGATCTTGGCAATTTGCCCTAGTGCCTTTCTACGTCGGGCGGAATCATTTTCTACCAAACTCCGTAAGTTGGTTTGAAATCTCTCGCGCAGAGCGGCAACCTCTTGCTGAGCGTCTAAGTACTCAGGCACACCCGCTAGTGATAGAAGTTTCGCAGCGACAACATTCTTGTCATCAACTACGCTAATGGACTGAGCAACGACATATCTGGACAATGAGTCGAAATTCGATGCCCCAAGAATTTGGTTCAGCTCTGGCTCAGCGAATCGATCGATTACGCGCACAATTGAATCACGATCTCGAGCAAGTCCCGTAATTGGATCGACTCCTTCCGATTCAAATTTCTTCTTACAGACATCGTATAAGGCTCGCAGCTTGTCGAACTTACCTTGATCAATCGATAGCTCATCGCGAAGTGACTCGGAGGCCAGAATAATTTTGAGCGCTCCGAAACCGCGCGCGTTCGAAATTAGCGGCTCAACTGTTACTGGCAAATCCGCCGCTCGCACGCCTACATGGGTGAAGCGCTGAGCGAAGCTACCGAAGGCAATTGCGAGAACACCTAAGACAGCAACAACCTGGCTTAGCGCGAAAAGGGCTCGACGTTCTTGTAGTAACATTCAGTTCCTAAATTCCAAAATTGTACCAAGGCCATTTTTGCTGTTCTGCATGTACTGTAAAACCTCTCTCCGGTGATTGTTCACGGTTTGAAATCTGTGTTCAAGAGTCAAGCCGTATGCCACCGGCAGTGACTTCGTCATGCTCCGCGTTCCAATAGTGGTATTACTTCATTGATCACGCCTGCAACAAATGTGAACGGCGGGAGCGACACACGAGCTGAAAGCAGTGATTTGGTGTGCGTAGTCAACCATGTGCGACCTACACCTTCAATCGCCAAAGCAACGCTGCGACAAAATTCTGAAGATTTTTCCGAGCACTTTGCGGCAGCAGGGAAATGTTCCACGGAATCGACATCGCGCTGGATTGGCCACGCTTTTCCTCAGGTACAATTGGTTGGCGTTACCGGCATAATTACGTTGGCGGGGACGCTCACAAACGTGCCTCGGACTAAAATGCGTGATCACCGCGCTCCGCGATCAACTTGAGTGAATCGATTCCTTCAACGATGGTATACTTGTGGTCGAATGGACATATGACTAACTGGCTTTCAAGCGGCAGATTTCTTATTGAGTGTTCGGGAGAGCAGTGGATGAATTGGTTGTGTCGAATCTTCGTGATAACGCTAGTTACTGGATTGGCCTGCTCGGCTGCCAGTTTGCAGGCTCTCGAAATTGGCGCGTTGGCTCCACCGATTTCCTTGCAGACGCACCGCGGTGTTCGCGTAACTCTGTCGGACTTCGCAGATAAACCGGCGATCGTGGTAGCGTTTCTGGGAACCGAATGTCCGCTGGCGAAGCTGTATGGGCCTCGGTTGCAAGCGATTCAGCAACGGTTCGAAAAATCTGGTGTTGCGTTTCTGGGTGTGAACTCGAATACTCAAGACAGCTTGTCAGAAATCGGTGCATACATTTCCAAGCACTCCATCACGTTCCCAATTGTGAAAGATGCTGGCAATCGCGTCGCAGATTTGTATGGTGCCGAGCGGACGCCCGAAGTGTTTGTACTCGATGCGCAACTCCGAGTACGTTATCACGGGCGTATTGATGATCAATATGGAGTAGGTGTCGCGCGAGACAAACCAATTCGGGAGGATCTGGTCATCGCGATTGATGAACTGGTCGCTGGAAAAGCGGTCAGCAATCCAAAAACCGAGTCGGTCGGATGCCATATCGGTCGGGTCAGCAAACTGGAACCGATTGGCGATATTACGTATTCGAATCAGATTTCGCGAATCTTCAATCGTCGATGCGTCGAATGCCACCGTGCTGGTGAACTCGCCCCATTCACGTTGACCAAGTTTTCGGACGTCATCGGCTGGGAAGATACGATTTTGGAAGTCATAACCAACAAGCGTATGCCGCCGTGGAACGCTAATCCGGCTCATGGAAAGTTTGCCAATGATGCAAGGTTGACTGATCAGGAGCGAGACTTGATTATTGGCTGGATCGACAATGGCATGCCGCAAGGAGATCCCGCGCAACTGCCCGAACCGCCGCAATTCGTGACTGGTTGGCGAATTCCACAACCGGATCAAATCTTCTACATGCGCGAAACTCCTTTCGATGTCCCCGCCGAAGGCGTTGTGAACTACAAACACTTTACTGTGGAGACAGGTTGGACTGAGGACAAGTACATTCGAGCCGCCGAGGCGCGACCTGAGAATGCCGCGGTCGTACACCATATCTTGGTTTACATCATTGGCGACGAACCGCGTCGATCGAATTCGCGCAAGACCTTGGTTGGCTACGCACCAGGCAGCACTCCCATCAGGCTGAAAGACGGTACCGCGATATTGGTTCCCAAGGGGAGCAAATTACTGTTTCAAATGCACTACACGCCCAACGGCACACCGCAAACCGATCGGAGCTATTGTGGCGTTGTGTTCATCGATAAACAGGATGTGCGGCAATTGCTCAATGGCCGCGCCCCGATGAACAATCGATTTCAGATTCCACCTCACGCTGACAATCACCCAGTGACGTCAGACTTCGTGGCGCGGCAAGACGAGATGCTGGTGAGCTTGACGCCGCATATGCATTTGCGCGGCAAGTCGTTTCGATACGAAGCCACTTATCCTGACGGTCGCACAGAAATCCTGCTAGATGTCCCACGCTATGATTTCAATTGGCAACAAAAATACGTTCTTGCTGAGCCAAAGCTATTGCCTAAGGGCACCAAGATCCACTGCACAGCAACCTACGATAATTCCGCCACCAATCCCTTTAACCCCGACCCATCCGCGACGGTTACGTGGGGTGATCAAAGCTGGGAGGAAATGATGATTGGGTTCTTTGACACTATCCCACCCAAGCCAGAATCGCTGTAGAATCGACTGAGAATGCGTTGTGGCTCAATAGCGATTCTTATCACCTCTGAAAAGGTTCAATTTATGAAAAGTCTAAGCTGTTTGCTGATCAATGGAATTTGTCTATGGATGCTGTGTGCGACGCTGGTCGCACAAGACAAGTCGACCTCGGTTGACCCATCTGGTACCTGGCGTTGGGAGTACGAATTAGATGGCCAAACCTTAAAGGATTCTGTATCCGTAAATCTCGGCAAAGACAATGCTGTCGAAGGTACCTACCGCGGGCGGTCCGAAAAGCCCGTGGCGATTAAAGACGGCAAGATGACCGGTGATACCCTGTCGTTCCATTTTGCTTTCGACTATCAGGGTCGAGAAATCAAGGTCGAATTTAAGGGCAAGGTCAAAGGTGACGAAATCGACGGCAGCGTTGCCGTGTCCACCGGTGATGGCTCGCGCGACTATCCTTGGACTCCCAAGCGAAGCGTGCAAATGGAAGACGTGCTCGGTACTTGGCAAATGAAGATTGAGACCGGCGATCGAACCTTGGAACCAAGTATCGAAATCACGAAAGACGGCGACAAGTACAAAGGTCGATATCGCAGCGGTGATCGCATTGATGTCGAGGCAACGAATTTGAAAATCGAAGGCAATCAATTGTTATTTTCCATCGCTGCCGACATCAATGGCACAAAGCTGAAGGGCGATTACAAGGGTCGTCCGTACGGCGACAAGATCAAGGGTTCAATCGCGTATGAGCTCGGCGATCAATCGGGCGATATCGAATTCACAGGTGCGAAAAAGAAATAAACAGTCTGACGTAGGGGTCGCGCGTTCAAAATTAAAAATTGGTAGCGGTAAGTAAAGCGCTGCTACCGCCAAT
>SYJV01000165.1 GCA_005798335.1 Planctomycetaceae bacterium
AGTCGGTACCAGCATTTGCGTTTGCGTCGAGAATCGCCTGGCGCAACGAACCGGCTCCAGAGTCGTTCGTATTAGAAACTGTGTAGACAGCGAGCAGGCTGTACCAATCGCCATGAACTGACGTGTCCGTTAAGCGGCTTGTTCCGACATCACCTACAACGTATTCCAGCTCCCAGTCACCTCCCAAATCGGCATGGCCGGTTAGATCCGAGCTAGCTGCTATGTCGATATTCAGTAGTTCTGCAAACTGATCGATCAGTAGCCGACCGTCACTCGTGTCCGCTACCGAACAGCCGTACAAGAACAAATCTGCGTCATCAGTCAATCCCTCGTTCCATAGCGCAATATCAGCAGTTCGGGTCTCGATGGTAGTGGCATCGACCCACAGAGATCCCAATTGAAATCCCGCAGAGGCCCCGTGGGAGTAAATGTGCACTGCACTGTATTCCACATCGGCTTGTGCCAAATACCTACCAACGGCATCGATACCGTCAGAGTCCTCATTTAGGACGACCACGTCGTATTGAGTGGCCGAATTGGATTCAATCTCCAATTGCGTAAGCAGCGATTGTAAATCGTCCAGATGTTCGTCGATAAAAATGACTTCGCGAGTTTGTTCTTCCGGAGAGTCATTTGGCGAACCAGTTTCGTCGGTATCGTATGATATACCAGGGTTGTCGCTTACTTGCGCAAAGTTTTCCCAGTGCTGTTGAGGTACGGACGAAACAGCAACTTCATTACCCTCACTGGGCAATAGACCAAGAAAGCCAAGTTCTGGGGCTGGTTGCGTATTCGCATCGGGGATCATGGGTTCGAACAGGTCGACTGGCATAATCGTCGCACTGTAGTAGTACCGAGGCTCCAGTACCGACAAGTCCAATTCGCGTGCGGGCTGCGGGCGCGGCGATTCCGCTCCGAGCAAGGGTTGAAACCACTGGCTCAATTTCGCAAGCAAAGTTTGGCGATTGGAACTTGAGTTGGACATGATCCGGTTCTGTTGGTGGCAGTGAATACGCATGTAACGAAAGCCGTATACACGGTGCCACTTGGAATCTAACATGTCTTTTACTCTCCCGATCCATCGTGGCTACCCTGACAATCCCCTACAGGCGGTTTCGAAGCGCTCGATAACGATTAGAACGGTTATTCCAGTACGGACTGCGCGTGAAGTGATTCATTGGTGCCAGGAAATCACTCAACGATGGGTGTTTTTTGCGTTTGTGGCTAATCAGGGACTCGTACGTCACTGCGATCACCTACAGTCGCGAACGCCACTGGTCAAATCGCGTAGCGAATCTTATGTTGCAGTTTGCCTCAACGTACGCCAAATCGGACTGGCTGCAGGGACTTGGCATCGCGTTGGCGGACTGGCGGGGCATGCCAAGCCAACGCTTTCGTGGCGGGGGGAATCCATCGCAGCCCTCAAGAATCGACTAATTTGAGGTGATCATCTGCTGAAACTCGTCGAACAGATATTGGCTATCGTGCGGACCTGCCGAAGCCTCAGGATGGTATTGAACGCTGAATGCCGGAAACTGTTTATGCCGAACACCAGCGATCGTGTTGTCGTTAAGATTGCGATGCGTGATCTCCAGGTGGCTTGGCAAGGATGCTTCGTCGACGGCAAAGCCATGATTCTGGGATGTGATCTCCACTTTGCCCGTCAATATATTCAGCACGGGTTGGTTACTGCCGCGATGTCCAAACTTCAGTTTAAAAGTTCGAGCGCCGCTGGCTAAGCTTAGCAGTTGATGTCCCAGGCAGATTCCAAAAATGGGTTTCTTGCCCAGCAGTTGCCCAATCGTGTTGATTGCATAATCCAGCGGCTCAGGGTCGCCTGGTCCGTTTGACAAGAACACCGCATCAGGCGCATGTTGCAATACCTCTTCCGCCCCAACCGTGCCAGGCAAAATGACGACATCGTTTCCTCGCTGGTGCAGGTGTCGAGCGATATTCCATTTCATGCCGAAATCCAAGCAAACGACACGTGGCCGTGAGGATTTTGCTTGTAACTCGGAGGCATCGGCGGCTTCGAAGCTGAACAGAGATTCGTTCCAAGTTCTCGGGAATTGCGGCACAACTTCGCGCACCAGGTCGCGCCCGACCAGTCCCGGGGAGTTCTTGGCTTTGTTGACCAGCGAGCTTGCGTCGAGGTCAACTGATGAGAGCACGCCTTTCATGGCTCCTTGGCTGCGAATGTGACGCACCAGTTTTCTGGTATCAATCCCGGCGATCCCAACGACGCCACTGGCCCGCAAGTAATTGCCGAACGAATCATCCGCGCGAAAATTGCTGCGAATTCTGCTTTCCTCGCGCACAATAAAGCCGGCAACTTGCGGATGATCGCTTTCCAAATCCACGACATTGGTTCCGTAGTTACCGATTTGGGTATAAGTCATCGTGACGATTTGCCCGCGGTAACTTGGATCAGTCAAAATCTCCTGGTAACCCGTCATCGAAGTGTTAAACACCACCTCACCGGCAGTTTCGCCGACAGCGCCGAGCGATTCTCCTTCGAATATACTGCCGTCCTCGAGTGCCAGTACTGCCGGTTTAGCCGTTCGTTGCAACGTTAGTTTCCTTCAGTTTAGTGCCTGCAATGTACACAAAATGAAACCTCAAGCAATCTTCGCGGGCGCCGAGCGTCCGCCAGTGTTTGGATGAGGCGTTAACGCTTCTGTCTCGCGACTGCGCAGGTCCAGCCGAGTTGTTGATTCTGAAACTGAGTAAAGTATAGGTTTAACACGAAAAATCGGTAGAACCGTTCGTACAGTTCCACAGGCGAATGTCCAACTGACCAACGGGTTGATCGTCGACAGAACCGGCAGCACTTCCGGTATCACGGCGAATGTGTTCTATTAAATCAGTAAAATTGGGCGTACTATTTAGAATCATTGGCAAGCGCGGGTACGTGTAGGCTTAACTCAAAGTTGCGTATTCACTGAGGAAACTGGATGTCAATATCGAGCCGTCGGGAAAAAATCGAGCAAATGTTGCTTGACGAGCCCAACGACTTGTTCCTGCGATATGGGCTGGCCCTTGAGTATCATCGAGAAGGGAATGCAGAACAGGCGCTCGAACACCTGCGATCGTTGACTGGCGAGAATCCGCCGTATGTGCCAGCGTTCTTTCGATCGGCGCAAATTCTGGTCGATATGGACCGAATTGAACAGGCTCGTGAATTTCTCAGAAATGGCATCGAAACCGCCCGCTCGCAAAACGACTTACATGCCGCAGCGGAAATGAGTGAACTATTATCAGATCTAGGTCAATACGGAGAGTAGTCACACTCATTGTTGTGAATTCCCAATGGATCCAGAACAAACTCGAATTCAAGCTGACCTACGCGGCTTGATAGCTGGAGAGGTCTACTGCGATCCGCTTTTCGCGCAAATGTATGCCAGCGACGGGAGTGTCTACGAGCTTGCCCCGTTGGGCATCGTGCGCCCCAAGTCGACCGAAGATATTGTTCGGCTGATGCGGTACGCGACAGAGCACAAACTGCCGGTCTTTCCGCGCGGAGGTGGCAGTGGATTGGCTGGTCAGTCTTTGGGCCGCGGCATTGTGATCGACTTTTCCCGGCATATGCGGAGAATCTACACACCGCGCGAACATCGGGTTCGAGTTCAACCGGGAGCTGTGCAAGCGGATTTGAACCGAGCGCTTGGGCAATTTGGTTTGCTGTTTGGCCCCGATCCGGCCACGCGCAGTGTTTCGTCCATCGGCAGCATGCTGTCGATCGATGCTGCGGGAAGCCACTTTCCCAAATACGGCTCGGCAGGCGAGCGGATTGAATCGATGCAAGTCGTGCTCGCAACTGGCGAAGTGGTTGAACTGGGACGACACGCGTGGGCCCTGGACAATCCGCCGCAAAACACGGTCGAGTCGCTGGCAAGTCAGTTAGGTGTCTTGTTGCAGCAGAACTCCGCACTGTTGCTGAGGCCGCCGTGGGGCGATGTGGCACGCGGCTGCGGATATCGTGTCGAGAAGGCGCTCGACGGCGATCGCATCGATCTAGCCAGATTGATGTGTGGCTCCGAAGGGACGCTGGGAATCATCACCGAAGCCACGTTGAGATTGGATCCGATTCCAGTCAGTCGCGGATTGCTGCTGCTGTTTTTCGAACGCCTGGAATTGGCCGCCAAAGCCGCGATCGAAGCGGCCCGCGACGAAATTGCCGCTTGTGACTTGATGGATCGTCGATTGCTGGAAATCGCGCGCGACGCAGATGCGACCTATGCCTCGATCCTGCCGCGCGGCGCCGAAGCCATGCTGCTGATCGAAATGCAAGGAGAGGACTCCACAGCAGTGCGCAATCGGCTGTCGGCTTTGCAACAGCGACTGCAGCGCCGTGGCAAGCCAGTATTATCGTATCGTTTGACTACCGACCAAGCGGAACGAGATTTGTTGTGGCGAATTGCGAGACGCATCGTGCCGCAACTGTATCGCCTCAGAGGTTCGACCCACGCGGTTTCGTTTGTCGAAGATATTGCCATTCCGCCCAAGAAACTGCCCGAGTTTTTGGTCGAAGCCCAAAATATTTTCAAGGCCGAAAGAGTGACGGCGACGCTGTATGCCCACGCAGCGCACGGCCAGTTGGACCTCCGTCCATTCTTGGATCTGTCGAATCCCGCCGACAGAGAGCGAATGGCACGCCTGAGCGAAGCGATCTATCACAAAGTAATCGAGTTTAATGGCTGTATTTCTGGCGAGCACGCGCTGGGGCTAAGTCGCGCCGCGCTGGCCGAACGCCAGCTCGGACCGAGATTGGAATTATGTCGAGCGATCAAGCACATTTTCGATCCCAATTCATTGCTCAATCCTGGCAAGTTTTTGGCGCCGACTCCGCAAGCGGTTCATGAGAATTTGCGATCGATGCCTCCGATCTCCAGTTTGACTAGCTGGGAATCGCCTTCGCTGGCTGGTTCCACAACTGGGCCCGACGTGAGCCTCTCGGATTCGGCGCGCGCCAGGTTGACGATTCCAGCGGAACCACCTGCAAGCAGCCATCGGGCCGATTCACCAATATCGACGCAAGACGACGCCAAGCCTCGTTTCCCACTGCTGCTCGAGTGGACGCCCGACGCGACTGCGGGACAAGTGGCCGGCAGTTGCAATGGTTGCGGGCGATGCAGAACCAGTGCCGCGGCCGAACGCATGTGCCCAATGTTTCGCATTCATAAGGGTGAAGAAGCATCGCCGCGCGCTAAAGCTAACTTGATGCGAGGATTGCTAAGCGGAGCGCTCGATCAATCGCAGCTAGAGTCGGACGATTTGCGATCGATCGCCGATTTGTGTTTCAACTGCCATCAATGTCGTACCGAATGCCCCGCCGCAGTTAACATCCCGAAGCTGGTTCAAGAGCTGAAAGCTCAACACGTTTCTACGCACGGCTTGCGGCTGCGCGATCGAATGCTCAACCGTTTGGATTTGCTGGCCTCGCTGGGCAGCCGAGCACCGAGACTTGCCAATTGGGTATTGGGAAATCAAGGAACGCGGTGGCTGCTAGAGAAACTGCTTGGGATCGCGCAAGGTCGCAAATTGCCGCGACTGTCCCGACGCAGCTTTTTGCACTGGGCAACTCGACAGAAACTCCATCGGCCATCGCGCACTGGAGATCGCAAAGTTCTATTTTTCGTGGACCAATATGTTAACTGGCATAACCCGGTCCTGGGCCGAGCTTTGGTGGAGATTCTCAGACACCATCATATCGAAGTCTATTGTCCCGCCACCCAAACTCCATCGTGGATGTCCATGATTACCGCAGGCGACGTCGATCGTGCGCGACGGTTGGCCCAGCCGAATATTCGATTGTTGAGCGAAGCGGTCCGGCAAGGCTATGATATTGTTACCATGGAGCCGTCGGCAGCTCTTTGTTTACAACAAGAGTATCGCAGTCTGGTCGCCAGTGAAGATACGCAGTTGATCGCCAAGCATACTTTTGAAGCGTGTTCGTATTTGTGGAACCTGCACTTGAAAAATGACTTGGAATTGGATTTCCGACCGCAGAACTTGTCGGTCCTGTACCACGAACCCTGCCACAGCCGAGTGCTCGACTCGCGCCGACCGGCGCTAAACCTATTGCGGTTGGTGCCAGGTTTGCAAGTCACGGTCGCGGATAACGGTTGCAGCGGCATGGCGGGCACCTATGGATTACAGCGTGCAAATTATCGAAATAGCCTGCGCATCGGTTGGAACTTGATCAGTGCGGTGAAAGAGGCCGCGATGCAAATCGGATCGACCGAATGCACAGCTTGCAAATTGCAGATGGAACAGGGTACCACCAAGCCAACTGTTCACCCGGTCGCCCTGCTTGCATTTGCATACGGTCGCATGCCTCAGTTTGCGACTTGGTTTACCTCTCGCAATGAAGGATTGGTGGTCAGTTAGAGCGCCAAAGAATCGGACATGCCAAACGAAAAGCCCCACACAGCACAGATTGAAATTCGCTTGTTCGCCTCAGCAGCCGACAAAGCCGGCCGGCGGATTGTGCACGTTCCCTGGCAAGCTGGTGATACGATCGGCGAAGTTGCGAACCGATTATGCAGCCAAATTCCTGCGATTGCGCCCATTATCAACTCCAGTCGCTGGGCAATCGACATGAAATTTGTCAGCTACAAAGCAATTGTCGATTTTGACGCCGAAGTGGCGCTAATTCCTCCCGTCAGCGGTGGCTAAGGAGCGGCGCAACAACACTTACCTGACAATTAGATTTAACGTTTGGGTAGACAGCACTGAGTGAACATTACTCGACGCAAAGCTCAAAATCTGCGAGGTCGCTTTCGTCAATCGCACCGCCGCGCCAAATGATGGTGCACGACTCACCAACGCAGTCGAGCCATTCGCGATCGATTTGTGACCGAACTTCCGATCGCAAGCATACCAGAACGCGTTTCGAACCGAGCAATCCACCGGGGTTTAAACTGTAGTATCGATCGAGATAATTCGGTTGTTCATAACAGGCATTCAACAGGTAATCGACAAGCTGTGACGAGATTTGGTGAGGATCGACTGTCGGTTCGAGTACGATCTGCACCGACGAGTGCGGACACTCCGCAAGCAATTGAACTAGGACTTGCCGCATGAAAAATCGCCGACTGGAAAACTCATTGCCAAGAAACCAGACGGTCATCGCCTGCGCTCGGTTCTCGGCCGGTGGCAGAATCTCAGCGACTTGCTCAGCGACGGAGCCACTTGGGAGTTGATCTAAATCGACTTGAACTAGTTCTCGCACGCGACTTGACTGGTCAAAGGACAATCGAGGTTGCGGAAATGCATCCCACTCCGATTGGAATATCTCCTGTGCCTCGGCCATCAAATCGTACAGATCTTGCGTATCTAAAGTTGGCGTTTCGTAAACGTAGTACGGTGGTTTGGGTTGGAACTGCAGTCCCAGTGAGCTGGCCTCTTGGCGAAATGCAGTACCCGGCAGAATAGCCAGATTGAAGACTTGAACGGTGCTAAACAAATTGCTCGAGGCGAGGTAATCGAATCCGCGCCGGACCGAAGCTAACGTGTCACCTGGCAAGCCGATTATCAAATCGACTTTCACTTTTAAACCAGCGTCCAACAGCGATTGAACACCTCGTTCGAACGCTTTCATGTTGTTGCGTCGATCCATCAGTGCTTGCGCCTCGGGGTCGACCGATTGCAAACCGATTTCGACTTCGGTGAAATTGGCTTGGCGCAGCAAACGTGCGGTTACTTCTCGAATGCCTTCCGATCTCAGTTCTCCGAAATAGGTGAATTGATGATCCGGATTCTCGCGGGCCAGAATCCTGAGAAAATCGTCGAAATCTTTGCGCTGGTTTAAGGTCGGATCGAGCAGAACAACTTCGGTGGCGCCGCGCTGGCGCGCATGCGCTAAATTGGCGACGATTTTTTCCTCGCTTAGGAAGTAAAGCCCGTCGTAGCTCTTGGGATAGTAGCAGAATTTGCACTTGAAAACGCAGCCTCGAATCGTCTCCAGCATCATCATGCGCTCGTCGGCAGCGTCGAGAATTCCTTCCAGATAAGGCGAAGAAATCTCGTTTAGATTAGGCAACGGCTTACGAAACGCTGGCAACATCGGTGCCGCTCGGCGCCAAAGACCCGCAATCGGCTTTGTTAGATCGTCCTCACCGCTGAGCAAGTGGGTGAGCAATTCGCCGAATGTTTGCTCGCCTTCTCCGATGACCGCATAATCGACTCCGCCCGATTGCAGCACCCAAGCGTTGTCGAAAGTAATTTCGGGTCCGCCGATCACGATGCGCAGGTCCGGACGAATTTCCTTCAGGCGCGCCGCGATCCAAAGTGTCCGGTCGATATTCCATAGATAGCACGAAAAACCAA
Source organism: Planctomycetaceae bacterium (assembly GCA_005798335.1). Lineage (GTDB taxonomy): Bacteria > Planctomycetota > Planctomycetia > Pirellulales > Pirellulaceae > Aureliella. The sequence continues at coordinate 8,332 of SYJV01000165.1, forward strand.
CCAGCCAGGGCTGCTGGCTGAGAATTTCTCGTACTAGTGCAACGTCGGAAAAGGTATTGCAGACCCGAGGAGGAAGGACTTCAAATTGATAGTTAGCAGTCAAACCGAGCTTGCGCGCCCACAAAATCAGGTAGCCGGCGGCAAGAGGAACATTTCCAACAATCGAATTAGGGCCAGCCGGCGGGATTGGGAGTTGTGCTAGCAGAACCGTACGTTTTTGGTGCATTTCTGTTCTGCCTATCGCGAGAAAGAAGGAATCGGTCGCGAGAAGAAGTCAATCGCGATTCTAAAAACAGAAATGGTCAGCTTAGCTTCACGACGCGGACGGCCGAGCGAGCGCGATTTTGGGGCATGGATCATCCAATACAAGCCCGACGCGCAAGCGAGTGCGTCAGTCCTGGCACGCACTTGCCTGGACCGGGATTGACGCACTCGCTTGCGCGTCGGGCTTGTATTCGCTCAATGTCGCTAGAAGGAAGTAAAAGAGGCGCCGGTGGGAGTCGAACCCACGCGTGGTGGATTTGCAATCCACTGCCTTAGCCACTTGGCTACAGCGCCTGATTGTTAGTTTTTCTACAGAGGCCCTATCCCTGCGTCAAGGGTATCGCGTGGATTTAATTCGGTTGGGAGGAATGTAGAACTTTTGCCGAAACAATAAGAATGCAAGTTCCACCTGCTGTCGAGTGGTTTCCAGCCCATATTCGAAGGCGCTAGCCTTGGAGACCCGTTTCAAACTTGGCCGGTTCGCCTATAACTTGGGTTTTCCGCTTGGCCGCAACCTCGTTTAACCCGCAGCCGAAGGCGTGGATTGAAGCGATTTCATCAAGGTTGAAGACTCAACGTAATCCTCGCCTGCGGCTGCGGGTTAAACGCAATACCGTTCAACGAACGTGGGATAAGCTTCCAGC
>SYJV01000166.1 GCA_005798335.1 Planctomycetaceae bacterium
CGGGCTTGTATTCGCTTAGGACCGGCGCAGAAATAAATGTCCGAATTGTCGCCTTTCGCTCCGCGAAAGGACGCACTTTCGCGGAGCGAAAGGCGACAATTATTTCTGCGCCGATCCTTAGGCCTTGGTAAATTCCCATCTGCCGCTCGCCTACGCACAAACTGCGATTCGAGCGTTTCGTGACGACGGAGTTTACTCGTCGCTGCACTGCTTCGTTAGGGCGAAACGCTCGAAACGGGTGATCGACCAGGAACTAGTTCAATTATGGCAGTTGCTCAGTATTCTCGCTGGAACTTTTACGGTGATCACAAAACAATTTGAAGCAGAAGTTTCCACAGAAGCGAACTTAGATGGAGTTTTTCCGTTGTTGCTTCGTGCGGGGTGTACGTCTGAGGAATTGGATGCTCGCTTCAGTGAACTCGTTGAGAACAATCCCGAGTTGGTGTGGGAGCAAACGGCTGACGGAGAAATCGTGATGATGTTACCCGCAGGAGCAAACAGCAGCCGAAGAAACTCCATGCTCACGACGCAAATTGGGAATTGGGCCAATGTACACGGTGGCCAAGCGTTTGACAGTTCTTGCTTTTTCAAGCTTCCCAATGGCGCGAAACGCGGACCCGACGGCGCTGTGATCGAACAGGCGCGGTGGGATTCGGTTGCTGAGGAAGATCGCGATTCCTATTCAGCCATCGTGCCCGATTTTGTCGTCGAATTGCGGTCAAATTCGGATCGACTTAAGACACTTCAATCCAAAATGGAAGAGTACATGTCCAACGGAGTCCGTTTGGGTTGGCTCATTGATCCAGTTCGCAGGAAAGTTGAAATACACCGCCAGGGAAAGCCTTTCGAGGTCCGCGAGAATCCTCAATCCATTGAGGGCGAAGACATTCTTATCGGGTTCGTCCTCGACCTCAATGGGATTCTTTGAACGAGTCCTCACAGATGCACCGTCAGGCCGGCGGGGCTAGACTCGTCGCATGGCCACGATGGGATCCAATCTCGCTGCGCGCCATGCTGGTATGGCACTGGCGGACATACAGATCCAAACCGAGCACAGTGTCACAGTCAACATTGCGGTGGGTGAAAAAAGAAACAGATTCGAGTCCAGCTTCATATTGAATCGCGTTAGCAGCAAGTGCAGCAACAAGTCGTTCCCCAGCCATGCACACAGCAGCGCTACCAGCGCCGCTAGCAGCGTACCAAGCAATCCAAGCACCGCCCCTTCGCAAAGGACCAAGCAAACGACGTCTTGATCCTTAGCACCCACGGCTTTTAGAATTCCAAATTCCGTTGTTCGTTCAATAACGGAAATCATCAACATGATTCCGATGCCGATCGCCGTTACCAGTAAGATCAGCATGGCGACGCTCACCAGCAACCACTTTCCCTGATCGATTTGCTTCTCAACGTGTTTTAGCATCTGTACCATTGACGCACAGCGATAACCGTCTTGCTCCAGTTTCTCGGTCACGCGATCGATATTGCGAACTGAATCCACAAACACACTGGCCCCGAACATGCCGCGAAAATCGGCTTGTTGGCTGGCTAGGTCCAGAGCCGTGCTGGGTACAACTCGCAAACCATACGATCCTTCGCTAAAACTGTACCGGAACATTTGAATCAAATCGGCATCGGTTCCTAATCTAAGAATTCCGCGAACGGTTAATCGACGTCTAACTGCATTGGGGTGAGACCCCTGGTCGCCAGAACGAAGGAATCGTTTCGAAAGAGTCTGCCGTATTAGTCTCTTTTGAGAATCGTCGAGAGTCGTCCGGTCAAGATCCGCGAGCAACTGCTGACCAGTTCTGACGTATTCCGCGAAGGCACCCAGGTCCACTGCGGAGGATGCCAATTCCGCGGATTCCAGCAACTGTCTCAAAGTGTCTGCGCGGGAAATTGCCTCGATCTCGATAGTTTTCCCAAGTAACTCGGCAAGCTGGGCATCGCTGCGAAAACCCATTTGGTAAGCTAAGAACTCGTCCATCAGCACTCCGTCGCGATCGTTTTCGGTTAGGAATTGACCGACCAACAAGCGCTGTCGCAACAAGCCGCTGCTTAGATTTGCCGCATGCAGAACGGATGATCGTTCAGCTCCGTCAAGCATAACACGACACGATTGGTGGATTCCAGGAACTACCTCCTGCACATGTTCGATGCGTTTGATGCCGAGCATGTCCTCTGCTGAAATTGGCTTTGATTTCGAGACAATTTCCATTCGTTTTCGTTCTTGCGCCATTGTTTTTTGTTGATTCTCACTTTGCCACACATCAGCCAGCGCATCTCGAATTCGCTTTCGCCTCGCAGGGTCCATTTCCCCCTCAACTACCAACGCGGACTCTGGCGGTTTCGGCGATATAGCGTCCAGTTGCATTGGAGATTCACTGCGATGCACGTAAATCGAGCGCGCGAACTCGGTTGCATCGATCATGGCATGGATTGCGCTTCGAAGACCACTCGTCACCGACAATGTCATTAGCAGGACGCCGCTGCCGATCGCGACTCCAATCAAGTTCAGGGCCGTTCGGCGACGTCTGTGCCACAGATTGCGCGCCGCGATACCGATTATGTCACGCGCGCGCATGATCGCCTCCGAAATCTGCTCCAACTTCCTGCAAACATCCATCGCTCATCAGAAATCGGCGATTGCCGATCCGGCTGGCGATCTGTTGATCGTGCGTCACAAAAACAACCGTGGTCTTATGTCGGTCGAACAGTTCTTCCAGTAAACTGAGAACCTCGCGCGCCGTCGACGTATCGAGATTGCCTGTCGGTTCGTCAGCCAGAAAAACCCTCGGTTTGTTGATCAGCGCCCGTGCGATGGCAACTCGCTGCTGTTCACCGCCGGAAAGCTGATAGGGCAGATGATTCGCTCGATCCTGAAGGCCAACCTGATCGAGCATCGCACTTGCCTGTCGTCTTCGTTCCGCAGCAGTCTGGCCTTCCAAAATGAGCGGCAATTCCACGTTCTGCAGCGCCGTCCGTTGGGGTATCAACTGGAACGATTGAAAGACCATACCGACGGTACGCAATCGGTATCGAGCCATCTCATTGCGACTCAACTGGTCCAAGCGATTCGAATCTACTGTCAGTGCACCTCGCGTCGGTCGATCCAAGGCAGCCAACAGATTCAACAACGTCGATTTGCCCGATCCGCTCTTACCGATAATTACGGCTTGCTGACGATGCTCAAGCTCGAAACTCACTGCACGAATCGCGGCGATTTCATGAGGAGCCTCGCCATAGCTGCGATAAAGCTCCGAGGTGCTAATCATACTTGAATTTACCCCGATCGCCCTTCCTCGCTCGCTGATGAAAACAATCGCAGCTACTAGATTGGGATAATCTGGTTTGTTTGATACGAGCGTGAATCCTCAACCTGCGCCACGGCAGAAGAACAGCGTGAGTAGTCTACAAAAATCTGTCGACCTGTGCCATTCGGCGACTGCTCAAGAGGGTTGACAAATCTACTCAGCGAAATGTTTTGCTGCACAGCGGAACCGGGATGTTGATACGATGAATAAACCACAGAGGCACCAAGCGGCAGATCGAACGCTTCGAATTTCGGAGACCTTATTTACCGCTGGATCACCCGCGTCGGTCTGTTTTAGATAATCAATTGCCGAATTCGCAAATATCCACGCTTCATCCTAGAAAATGGCACCTTTCCACATGGGTCACGTTTGTCGTTTGGCTCATTTTTTGGTTAACGACGAATGTCCCAGAGCGTGTAACAATAGCGTCGTTTTCACTGCCAATGGGTATCACTCAGTTGTTCAATCATATTTGCATGGCAACAATTTGTTCAATTTAGCCTAAAGAGTACTCTGTTTGCTGTCTCAGGCGTGGCGATCGTAATGGCGTTAGGCCGAGCTATCTCGTCAATTTTCCCGGATAGGAGCGTTTTCTATCTAATTTATGTTGTGTACTTCGCGCCACTTTTCATTGCGATTGGCATTATTGCGACGTCACTATGGCAACGTCGCAAATCCAATACAGAACAAGTGTAGGATTGCGACGAAACCATACTTCGGTGCACGTTGATGTAATGATTGTTTAGCGTCGATCATAACTTGGTCACCGGCACCGGGAGGGCGAGGCTCCCGCCGAGCCAATTCCCATTGGTTTTGTCTCCCAAAAAAGCCAAACTGGCTCGGCGGGAG
>SYJV01000167.1 GCA_005798335.1 Planctomycetaceae bacterium
AATTTCAATTTCAGAGCCTCTTGCTTGGCGTCTCCGTCCTTAGCCGGTATTTTTTTGATGATGTCCATTAGGGATGCCGACGAGCTCAATTCCTTGCCATCGACAGAGATCAGAATGTCGCCTTCTTTGACGTCGACCTTGGATGCGGGGCTGTCCGCAACTACTTCTGCCACGACCACGCCATTGTCGATTCCTACATACTCCAGCAGATCGTCCGAAGCATCGCGCAAGCCTATTCCCAACCACAGATTTGGAAACTCGAGCGACTCATCGGCGGAGGATTCTTCCAGATTCAGATCATTGACCAGGGCGAATGCCTTTGCGGTCCTGGTTTGTTTGGGAGGCTGATCAGCCGAGCTGGTCGCAACATTTGCCAAACTCGCGGTTGCCGCTACGGAACTCAACAAACAGCCTCGCAAAAACCTTCTATCAAAACTCAATCGCATAACGCTAACTCCTTTGACAATCAAACACACAAAGGCTCACCATTCGCGGTAAGTCTGAAACACTCAACAGCTCATGATATATCAACGGCGCTGCGCAAATTGGCAAGGCGGCTTACGAGCTACTAATAAGCATGGAGCACCGGTTGCACACGAATTTGTTGCACCGGCATAATCGCCGCGCGCCCATCGTCCAATTCGAAGGGATAGACACCGTTGGTGGTTTCTAGTCGAATCACTCCCAAGCGTTCTAGACGTCGCAATGACTCCGGAATTTCATGTTGTACTGGGACGATTCCCATTCCTTGGTCCAACACCAACCGGGAGGGATCATAAGTAAATCCGTCTGAATCGTTCTCGTGCGGAGCACTTGAACCGACAAATACATTTCCTCGCGCTGAACTTCTCGGCGCAGGATTTCCAAGAACGTCGTCCGAGTTCCAAACTCGCATTCCTGCTCCATACCATCCCATGCCAAACGCCACGAGTATGCTCGCAGCCAGCGCCAATACATTTATCCTATTAGCGATAGATCGCCATGAAGCTCTCTCTCCATTACCGGCAACAGTCAATTCGTCACGAAGATACTGATGATCGTTATGGGCTGGCCTTGCCGGTCCATTCTCACACAGACCGGAGCGTGCCAACTGGCGCAGCTCTTGCTTGATCGCTTGTTCTTGCAAAAAAGCGACAGCACATCGGCGCCACCCATCCCTAGATTTTTCGATCGCGCGAATTGCCTCGCGGTAGCGGTCGCCGCCGAGCTGGCCGTCGACCAACAGTTCGATCATGTCATCAAGTTCAGTAACCGAATGATTTTTGTTGTTCATGGCATCTGCAAGTAAGGTCACTCGTCGCTCCCGTACCGATGTAGTTTGTTGTTAAGCAACTACAAACTTCCAAAGGTTAACGCCGAGCTAAATGGAAACGTATTTGGTATCTACAATGTTGCCTGCGATTAACTGCTGTTTCAGCAATTTACGAGCTCGATGCAATCGCGACTGCACTGCGCTGGCGGTGATGCCGATCCGTTGGGCGATTTCGTCGTATGAATAGTCTTCTACGTACTTGAGCATCAATAACTGGCGGTCGCGTTCCGTCAATTGCATCAGCACATTTCCCACTAATCGATTGCGTTCCTGTCCCAGTAGCCAATCGATCGCCGAGGGAGATCGCGAGTCCACTTCGGAAGGCTGTTTTGACTGAGCTACATTCGCAACCAGTTTGCGACGTCGTCCCTGTTTGCGACGAAATAACATCACTTGACGGAGCGCAACCCGATACAACCATGGCCCCACACGCTCAACCGGCTGCCGTTTGGCGGATTGATTCGCCGCCGCCACAGCTACCTCCTGCATAACTTCATCAACTTCATCTAGGCTTCCCAAACGCGCAAGGAGAACCGTACGCAACCAGGCCTGATGCTCGGCAAACGCTTGCATTGGGTCGCACAAGGAAATAGTAGCAGTCATTTTTTAGGTTGTGGTTGGGAATCTACTGCAAATGTCAGTATCGCCGGAGTCCGTATCCGGTAATTCAATTCTACATTCGACATGATCGAAAATGGGGCAAATATGTTTGCCGCAATTGCGCGCTTGCGTCTTGCCCCTAACCGCTCGATATTCATTTATGCACGAAAATTCAATGGCTTGGATACGATAAGTGTTGCTACTGAGAGCAATGTGTTGCAAACGAATTATTGAGGCAGCCCTAATGGGCGAGCTTTTCGTCTCTCCCCTGCTGAAATTGAGGTGGTTTTTGAGGTTCAAGCTTTACGATCTTGGTCGCAAGCGACGGCAGCCAGAGAGAAGTAGAGCAATTGTTCCCAATTGCTCAGCTCAGAAACCAATACTAGGCAGAAAGCAACTATTGGGCCTTCTCAGGTGTACAGTCACTAAACGATTGAGGACAATCGTTCCACTCCGACTTCCACGATACCAAGTCTTTCTGTTAGTATTTCTAACTGTGAGTAGCTCGTGTGAAAGTTCGATGAAAGAACCCTTCTACTATGTCCCAAAGCAAATGCAGCGGTGTTTTCTCCGCGATACTTCGTAGTGGTTATGCTGTTGGCCTGTTCATTGGAACCACGAGTTTATTTACTGCAGCACCTCGGTTATTGCAAGGAAATCAGAATTCGATGACCATTTCGACCCAGGACTTTGGAACGACACCTGACGGCAAAAGAGTCTTCTTATACACGTTGAAAAACGTCGAAGGAAACGTAGTCAAACTGACCAATTACGGTGCGATCATTACCAGTGTCGAGGTTCCCGACCGAAGCGGAATCAAAGCCAATGTGTCGCTCGGCTTTCCGGATTTGGCCGGTTATCTGGAGCGGCACCCGTATTTTGGTGCAACTGTTGGAAGGTACTGTAATCGCATCGCTGGCGGCAAGTTTGAGCTCGATGGAAAAGTTTATTCACTCGTAACAAACAATGGCCCAAACCATTTGCATGGCGGTACCGTTGGGTTTGACAAACTGGTTTGGTCCGCTGAGGAAATGAAGTCGGACCAGGAAGTTGGTATTCGATTTCGTGTTACCAGTCCCGATGGTCAGGAGGGTTATCCGGGAACGCTGGAGGTTACTGCCGAGTATACCTGGAGTAACGACAATCAATTGCGCATACGATTCAGGGCCACCACGGATAAACCAACAGTCGTCAATTTAACCAACCATGCCTATTGGAATCTCGCTGGAGCAGGCAAGGGAAACGTGCTTAATCACGATCTTCAGCTGTTTTGCGAACAATATCTGGCGGTCGACGATACTTTGATACCGACAGGCGAATTTGCCGCGGTCAACGGAACACCACTCGATTTTCGCCAGCCGCGAAAAATTGGCGAACGAATAGCACTACTGCCTGCAACCAAAGGTTATGACCACTGCTATGTTATCAATGGGCAGCCAAGCAAGTTGCTCCAGACGGCAATCGTCAGAGAACCAACCAGCGGTCGTGTGTTAGAGATTTCCACGACTCAACCAGGCGTTCAACTCTACACCGGTAATCACTTAGGAGGCACGCCCAGCAACGGAGGCTTCAAACAGCATGAGGGTTTTTGCTTGGAAACTCAGCACTATCCCGATTCTCCTAACCGGCCAGCGTTTCCCACAGCGGTTCTCAAGCCAGGTCAAGTATTTGAAGAAACGACCATTATGAAATTCTCGGTCAGGTAGATCTTGCGTCACGCTTCACTTCAACGTCCGCAATCTTTAACGAACAACCGTCGGCGGTAATCCAACTTGCCACGATTCGCGAAAAGCAGTTTGACTGACTGGTGTCGATGTAGTTAATGGTGCAGAGTAATTTCTTTGCGAGCTGCCCGGGAGAAATGCTGGCGGCAGGATCAGGCTTGTCGAAGCAACTTGGCCCAGAGGAGTTGGCGGATTGCTAGATTGGTGTCGACCCAAGATCGGGACGCTGAAAAGTGGCTGACGAGTTCGCACGGCTAAGCCCAAGGTATTTGGCAAACTGATGGGTGCTGGCGAACTGGCAGCAGAAATTAGTGCGGGAGCAGGGATTTCAGTTTGAGCTCGCTGCTGGGCCTTGACCGTTGACTGAACCAATTGAGGGACAGCAACCTTCTCTTGTTTGGCAACCCACTTCGGCGTGGTAACTGGGCGATTGGAAACTCGAGTCTGAGGCACCCAAGTCGTCTGTGGAACATACTCGTATGCCGCGACGGGTGTACGGAGCGGATTCCAGGTCCCTTTGGGTTTGTACGTTAAGACATACCTGGTCTGTGGTACGTACACCGTTTCACTAACGGGTTGCAGTTCGGTTACCACCTGCGGACGGTAGACGATTTGATCAATGTGTTTCCATTCCCATCGAACGACCGGTTGGTCAACCGTGCGAATTTCCTGCTGGTACCAGCGACCCGTTCTCGGATCACGCACTATCGAGCGCTGGGTCGCGTTGCTAACTGCGTTTGTCTTTTGCGGAAGTATCACAGACTGAGGCAAGGAATCCTGAGCCAACGCGCCTACAGAGAAGGAAAAAGTGAACCATAAGGCGAGCGGCAGATAGTTTCTTACCAATACAAGCCCGAAGCGCAAGCGAGTGTATGCCAGGAATGACGCACTCGCTTGCACATCGGGCTTGTATTCGCTGAGGCCTTGGTAAATTCCCATCTGCCGCTTGCCTAACAAGACGTTCGCGATCCAGATTCTGGATTTGGCACCTATTTTTCGGCTGTTCCCTATCATGCTAGCGTCCCGTTTTTATCGTCCGTCGCGGGCCATCTTTCGGCCACCGGCATGTTTGTTCTTGATCACTCATCGACTCGCCAACAAAAGAACTTGATTCGAGTAAGGCTTTTGACGATTAGAGTTGAAGAGTACTAGGTATTAGGCGAGTACGCCAACATGTTGAGCGAACGAAAGGCAAGATAAAAAACCCGCAATGCAGGTTGCTTGTCGTACAGTTCTCTTGGTAAGATCATTTATAAACCTCACGGGAAATTGTGAGTTTTCCCTGCGAGCGACCGATGAATCGCTCTCCCGCATCTATCATCTCGGAAGCCTTGTGACTAATGATGATCTGCAACGTGCCATCATGCCAAAGGGGTTGGGGGCAAGCTCGATCCGTCGGCTTCGCTTGGATGGCCTGGGTGTTTTCGACGCTTTGGTGCACAGCGGCAGAGTTACCCACAGATCAAGTCGAGTTCTTTGAGAAGCGAATTCGGCCGGCCTTGGTGAAATACTGCTACGAATGCCATTCTGCTGCGACCGAGGCAAGCGGAGGATTACTGCTCGATTCAAAAGTAGGCGCCAGCAAGGGTGGTGAGTCTGGGCCCGCGATCGTGCCCGGCAACGCAAACGCAAGTCGACTGATTCAGGCCATCGAGTACAAAAACCTCTCTTTGCAAATGCCACCTGATGGACGATTGCCACAGGACGTGATGGCCAGCTTTCGCAAGTGGGTCGAAACGGGAGCTGCGGACCCGCGCACCGCTCCAACCGAAAATCAAGCAGCGAAACCGAAACAAACCGGCCTGCCGGTTGCCGACGCAACCAAGCACTGGGCGTACCGTACGGTGGTCGACCATGCCATTCCGCCATTGACAATCCCCAATTCCACCGCGATCGATTGTTTTGTCGATGAGAAGATTCGCCAAACGGGTCTGTTTCGCGCGCCCGAGTCTGAGAAGTTGGCTCTGCTTCGCCGATTGACCTTTGATCTTCACGGACTTCCTCCGACACCAGCCGAGGTCGAACAATTCACTGGCGATACTTCCCAGGATGCTTACGATCGCTTGGTGGACAGGTTGCTCGCTTCGCCAAGATTTGGGGAGCGCATGGCGCGTCACTGGATGGACGTGGTTCGGTACGGTGAGTCGGTAACGCTGCGCGGTTTCGTTTTCAAAGACGCTTGGCGATATCGCGATTATTTGATCGAGTCTTTTGGACGCGATCGGCCGTTTAACACGGTGCTCAAGGAGCAAGTTGCCGGAGACTTGATGCACGAGGAAGACCGGCACGAGCGATCGCTGCAGATCACTGCGGCAACTTTCCTCACGCTGGGCAATACGAACTTTGAGGAACAGGACAAGAAGCAGCTTGAGATGGATTTTGTCGACGAACAGCTTGATGTAATCGGTCGAGTTTACATGGGACAAACGATTGGCTGTGCCCGGTGTCACGACCACAAATTTGATCCCATTCCGGTACGCGACTACTACGCCATGGCAGGAATTCTAAAGGGGTCGCGAGCGTTTGATCATGCAAATTTGTCCAAGTGGCTGCTCAAACCGTTACCCGTTGCGGATGAACTGCAGCAGCAGTACGCGCGGCTTGATACCGAACTTGCCGAATTGAATACCCGCGCCGCCGAATTGAAGAAATTGCTCGGAGCTACAACCAGTAAAGATCCCAAACAGATTCCCATCGAGCAACTCGAAGGTGTGGTAATCGACGACACGCAAGCCAAAAAAATTGGTTATTGGAGCGAGTCCTCCGCATCTAAACCTTATGTCGGCGTCGGCTACATCCATGACGGTCATGCGGACCAAGGTACCAAGACAGTAACGTTCGAACCCAAGTCGTTACCACCTGGAACGTATCAAGTTCGCATATCCTATGCGCCAGGATCCAATCGAGCCAGCAATGCGAGTGTGAAGGTCTTCAGCGCCGACGGTGAACGCGAGATCTTGATTGATCAGAGCGTGGCGCCTCCTGACGATGGCGCTTGGTTCCCATTGGGATCGTACCGTTTCGAACCGAACGGCCAAGCGTTTGTTATTGTTTCAAATGCCAACGCTGATGGGCATGTAATCGCCGACGCGGTTCAGTTCCTGTCCACCGAAGTCGCCGCACCTGCCAAGCTGCCAGTAACCTTGGCCAAGTCGAGCAACACAACCGCAACACCGAACCCTGCTGATACAGCCAAGTCAGCTGAGACTCCGACCGAAAGCGCGGAAATAAAGCAACGCAAGAAAGAAGTGGCCAAACTCGATCGGCACATCAAGGATATCGAGGCTCAACTGGCCATGCGCCCGGTCGCTATGGGAATTGAAGAACAACTACCCGCCAAGGATATTGCAATTCACGTTCGCGGCAGCGTTCATACCTTGGGTGAAGTTGTTCCGCGCGGGTTCTTGCAGGCCGTTTCCACGGCCAAGCCAGTTGAATTGAGCGCCAGCACCAGTGGTCGGTTGGAAATGGCCGATTGGTTATCCAGCGATCGAAACCCACTGACAACGCGCGTCTTGGTGAATCGCGTGTGGTATTGGATGATGGGTGAAGGGTTGGTGGACACAGTAGATAATTTTGGAACAACTGGCCAATCGCCATCGCATCCCGAATTGCTTGATTGGCTGTCAACTCGATTTCAAGAAGGCCAATGGTCCGTAAAAAAATTGGTGCGCCAGCTAGTCCTGTCCGATGTCTACCGTCGCAGTGTGATCGAACCGAATCAAGTGGCCATAACTACGGACCCAGCCAACCGTTTATATTGGCGCGGGAATGCTCGGCGAGTGGATGCCGAGTCGCTGCGAGATGCGATGTTGGCCATCAGCGGAGAATTGCAGTATATTCCCGGCGGTCCAACTTTTCGCGCGGACGTCAAAGACGATTATGCCTACCAGCATCAACCCGCGCTGCGCTCTGTGTTTCAACCAGTATTCCGGAACTCGCTGCCAGAGTTATTGGAAGCATTCGATTTTCCGAATCCCAGCATGTCCGCAGGCCGCCGTTCTCGGAGCACGGTTGCTCCGCAGGCACTCCTTTTAATGAATAATGCCTGGGTCGAAGCGCGGGCGAAAAACGCCGCCAATCGCATCGTTCAAGAAACTGGAGTTACCGACGAGCGTCACTGGATTGAGGCTGCGTATGCATTGTGCTATGGACGCGAGCCATCGACCAGCGAGCGCGTACGATGCGAGCAATTCCTCAACAGCGCCTCGCAGCTCGACCAATCTTCAGCCGCCAGGTTTTTGGCGCTGGAACAACTGATTCAAAGCTTGTTCGCTTCAATTGACTTCCGATTTCTCGAGTAGGTAAGTCTGATGTTTATCAATCCGAATCGTCGATCCATGCTCCAATCCGCCGCGTGCGGTTTCGGGGCGCTGGCTGCATCCGCCCTTGCGAACGGAGCCGCGGTTGCAGGACCCTCATTGCCTCAACCTCATTTTGCTCCCAAGGCGAAGAGGATCATCTTCCTGTTCATGCAGGGTGGCGTCAGCCATGTCGATTCTTTCGACCGCAAGCCTTTGCTGGCTGATCGCAATGGTCAGATGTTCGACTTTCTCGACGCGCGCGCGTTTGCGAATTCGGGCAAGACGAAATCGACTTTTCGTGTCATGAATTCGCCGTGGCAATTTCGCCAGTATGGCCAGACCGGTAGGTGGATTTCGGATTTGTTTCCTCATACGGCCCAACACGCCGACGATCTTTGCATGGTTCACTCTATGCATACCGAAGGTGTCGCGCATGGACCCGCGACGCTGTTTCTACACTGCGGTTCGACTAACTTTGTGCGTCCGTCGTTCGGATCATGGGTGATTTACGGTTTGGGCTCCGAGAACAACAACTTGCCAGGTTTCGTTTCGATCGCTCCGTCGATCGGCAATGGCGGCCCCAGAAATTATGGCAACGCCTTCTTACCCGCGAAGTTCCAGGGAACTCCACTCGGTCAAGCAGTGAGCGAGCTCCCGCTGACGATTAACGATTTGACCAGCCAATCTCGTACGTTTGGACAACAGCGCCAGCAACTGGATTTGATTCAGTCGCTCAACCAACAACAGATCGCGCGGCGCCACTCCAGCGACTCAGAATTTGAAGCAGTTGTCGAGTCCTTCGAATTGGCTTGGAGAATGCAATCGACTGCACCGGAGATTGTTGATTTGAATGGTGAATCCGCAGAAACGCTGCGCATGTACGGTATCGATAATCCCGTCACGAAAGACTATGGCCAGCGCTGTTTGCTGGCCCGCCGCTTGTGCGAAGCCGGAGTGCGGTTTATCCAAGTGAACTATGGAGATAACTCCGCTAATCCCGCTTGGGATCAGCATTCTAATTTGCCCAAGCATGCCGATCATGCACGCGCGGTAGATCAGCCCATCGGCGCGTTGCTGGCAGATCTCAAACAACGAGGGTTGCTAGAGGATACGTTGGTGTGGTGGGGAGGTGAATTCGGCCGGACTCCCTATGCTCAGGAAAATGGTACAGGTCGCGACCACAATCCCGAAGGCTTTACAGTCTGGTTGGCCGGTGGCGGTGTGAAGTCTGGATCGACTTACGGTGCAACAGATGAATTCGGCCATCACGCGATTAGCAACAAGGTTCATCTCCACGATTTGCACGCCACGTTGCTGCATTTGATGGGTTTGGACCACCAGCGGTTGACCTATCGCCATGCGGGTCGCGATTATCGCCTCACCGATGTGTACGGACGAATCGTCAACGATATTATCGCTTGAAATATGCCCGAATCTGACAGTGGTGAATATTGGTCCGACGGAGTCTGCGCTCCACTGCCGATGGCCGTCGTGGTCAGCGTTTCAGGGAAAGATGCGCAGTCTATAGTCAACAATCTTTCAACCAACGACGTGCGCAGTTTGACGGTTGGTACAGCAGTCGAAACCTTCATCACTGATGTGCGCGGATGGGTAGTCGCTTTCGTCAATGTCGTGTGTTTGGACAAAGAAGTGCTGCTGGTAGGGCAACTGAGCGATCCGGCGATATTGGTACGCCACATTGATCGCTACATCGTCCGCGAGGATGCCGTGGTTCGGGACCGCTCTGCTGAGGTTGCGACCTTCGTCATCGATGGAAAAAAATCCGCGGTACTGTTTCCGGCTTCGAATGAATTGGACAAGAGTGCTCGTACGAGTCAGTTGATTGAAATTTCACGTGGGGATTTGGTCGCCCAGGTTTATCACGCTCCAATCACCAGCGCAATTTCGAAAATTGCGATCGTGCCTAGCATCCGAGCTGAGGAATTTCAAGGTTGGATGCGGGACCTCGGGTTGCGTATCACGAATGCCGCAGCAGAATTTGAGCACCAGCGCATTAGTGCATTTTGGCCAGTTGCCGGTCGCGAAATCGTGGAAAAGACACTTCCGCAGGAACTCGATCGCGACAGTCGAGCCATCAGTTTTACCAAAGGTTGCTACTTGGGTCAGGAAACCGTCGCCAGACTTGACGCGCGTGGCCAATTGCAGAAGAAACTCTGTTTGCTCTCGATTACTGGCTCGCCAGATGTCGGTGCGCAGCTTACTTGCGAAGGCAAACCAGCCGGTGCAATTACTTCGCTATCGACCGATGCTGCGCGCCAGAGGTCGCTTGCCCAGGCTTACGTCAGGCGTGGATTCTTTGAACCAGGAACGCAATTGGAAATCGGCACCAATCTCGCTATCGTGCTCGATCCGATTTCGCAAATCAAATCAGCTTGACACTCGACGGCAACAGGAAGCGACTGCTCAAAGTTTTGGTTCGCAGCATCCCGTCCAGTGCTACCTCGATTCCAAGCGTTGACGATACACTAGCCAGATTGAGATTCGTGCCCAACACGATCAACAGGGGCATCGAACCAATCGGATTTCAAGCCATCGAACAGAGTGCTGCCATGCCTTGATCAGTCGGCGGGAGGAGGAGATTTTTCAAGCTCGTGAAGATGTTACTATGGATGTCCCAGTTTCGAACGCATCCAGTATTGGCTTGAGGTTATGATTTCATGAAGTTCGATGTCTATTGTGATGAAAGCTGTCCTGACTCCTTAGCTGCAAAGAGCGCTAATGCCAAGTTCTTAGTCATTGGTAGTTTGTGGTTGCCTCGCGATATGCGGATGGACATGAAGGACGCAATACATCGGCTGCGACTAGGGCGCTACCACGGGCGCCGAAGTTGTTGCGAGTTGACTCTCCAATCGATGCACGAAATCATTAGGTTTTGGATCGCTTTCCATACATTTGGGCGCAACACCTTCGACGCCCGAGGCTAGCGCCAACGGTTCACTTTTTACCAGTCCAGCCGCGTACCGACGTTGATCTCCTTCATTTCGCTCAAACACGGAACTAGCCATTCGCACCGCTGTAAAGCTGTTCGATTACTGTCCCTCGATTCAGTCGTACTGGCCGATCAAAGCGATCTCGAACTTCTGCGTGAGGTGGAATCGATAGGGCATCATAGACTGTCGCCCCAACGTCGTTAGGCGAAAATGGTTTGGTCAGTGGGTAGGCACCATGCTTGTCCGACTTGCCGATTACTTGCCCGCCGCGGACGCCTCCACCTGCAAACAGTCCAAAGAAACAAGGGCCCCAATGATCGCGCCCCGCAGTTGTGTTTATCTTGGGCGTGCGACCAAATTCGCCTAGCATAATCACTAAGGTTTCGTCACCGAGCCCGCTGGATTTCAAATCATCCAGTAGAGCCGCCATACCTTGATCAAGCGGCGGGAGGAGGCGGTTTTTCAAAGTTGTGAAGATGTTACTGTGGTTGTCCCAGTTCTGAACGCGTCCAATATTGACTTGTACCACAGGCACGCCAATTTCTACTAACCTGCGCGCCAAGAGTAACGACTGACCAGTGGTATTGCGCCCATAACGATCTCGCGAGCCAGCAGGTTCGCGATCGAGTTGAAACGCTTGTGCCAAACGGCTCGACGACAAAATCGAGACGGCCAGGTTCTGCTCCCGCGAGAGCCTGCGTGATCCGGCCATTTCTGCCAAACGATTTTGTTGCCGATTCAGTTGATCCAGCAGAGATGCTCGATCATCGATTCGGGCAACATCCAAACCAGAGGCGAGCGTCAAATGGTCCACTTTAAAATCGGGCTTGCTCGGATCGGCAGTTATCTGCCAGGGATCGAATCGCGGGCCAAGAAAACCAGCGTGCTGACCGGGCCAAGTCAACGGACTGCTCATCAAGAACGTAGGCAGATTAATACCGCTGGGAATTCCATCATTGCGCGGTCTCAGATACTCGCAAGCCGCCGCATAATTTGGCCAGTCATCGCGCGAGGCCACTTTATCAAAAAACCCTCCCGGTTGGAGCTCACCAGTCAACACGTGATGCGTAGACATCAAGTGATTGTTATCGCCATGGGACAGCGACTGAACGATGGCATAGTGTTTCGCGCGCTCAGCCAACAGTGGCAGATGCTCGCAAACTCGCAATTCGGGAACCGGTGTGGCAATCGTCTGGAACTCGCCTCGCACTTCAGCGGGCGCATCCGGCTTCATATCAAAAGTATCGTGGTGACTGGCCGCTCCCGTTAAGAAAACCAGCAGAATCGACTTAGGTTTTCGAGCGATCGAATTACCGGTTTCACCACTTCGCAAAGTCGTTTTGCGAGCCGTTGGTTCATTCGCTAACGTGCGCAATGCGCTGGGCAGGCCAACACCCAGCAGTCCAGAGTAACCGATTTGCAATAGTCCGCGTCGATGGATCCCGCCTACATGCGCGTCACTGTTATTCGCCGCAGACATTTTCAATCCTCACCATCCAAGAATTCAAAACTGCTCGTGAAAGCGCTGGCCCAATCCCGTTTAACTAGACTAACACTGCAACCTCGATCTAATCGATTTAAAATACCCTACTGCAAAGCACACATCACACGGAAATGAGTGTACGACAACAGGCGAGACTGGATCGATAATCGAATGATTATACACACAAGCCCAGTCAATGCCGGGGCTGCAGCATGTAGTTTCGATGGCAAGGCAAAGTTGCAGAAATCACTACTGTCGGAAATGGTCTTTCCAATCTTTGACAGACTCGAGGCATGCCAACCAAATCTGAACTGAAACTCGTCGCTCAGCGTACCAACTCGACAGTTCGCTCAGCCCCACGGGTTGAGGAGCGAGATATCAGTATCCTTGAAGTGTCTGAGATTGCGAGTTGGCAGGACCGCGTGGCGAATGGATACAATCCCAGCTATTTGCACATCGCGTATTTCTACAGGATGACCGAGACCGTGCAGGTTTGCGGAGATCTCGCCAGCACGGTTCGCGGCCGCGCGATCGAAGTCCAAAACATGGTTCTCGAAATCTACTGTGAGCATGGCCTCGAAGGCGTCTTGTAATGCTCTCGTCCGCTTACCATCAGGTAGAGCATTAAGGCCAAAGCTGATCTCGAAAATGCTTATACTCGTCGTCCACACAGAATCCGTTGACTGCGCAACGCCACTGAACTTCAATTGAAACCAAAAAGCTTCGAGAAAAGTTGCGGTTGCATTACGGAGGTGACCACGCTTGATGATATAGGGCCCGGTCAAGATTTTGAAGTGAGATGTAAGCTCCGGGCTCCTCGGGCTGGAGTATTTCAGCAGTCGATTCGACTAATCGACAGTAACGAGAATCTTGCGCCCCTATCATTCGACTTGAGTGGGAACGTAGAATCCGTTATCGAGCTCTCTGATTACACAATTCGACTAGACGGACGTGTCTTGCTTCTTTTGGAAGTGGAATTTCTGGAATTTGGGTTAACATAATCCACTTTCCGGAGGTGTTCCATGTCTAAGAATCGAAGAAGTTTTACGGCACTACAGAAGGCTGACATCGTTCGTCGGCATTTGAAAGAC
>SYJV01000168.1 GCA_005798335.1 Planctomycetaceae bacterium
ATTCACTCGCTTGCGCTTCGGGCTTGTATTCCGCCAAAAGGTGGCGCTGTCCAACTAAGTTAGAACGCGAATTGTAGCACACATGGTTCTGTTATTTGTTGTCCCTTCCGCACGCGCTTGAGCACAAATCCGGTAACCGGCAAGGATTGATCCTCATTGAACCCTCGTTCCCAAGCCAGAGATTAGGAAGGAGGCGAATAACAGCCCGATGCACAAGCAAGTACGCTGCCGGAATGGCGCACTCGCTTGCGCATCGGGCTGGTATTTGCCTGAAGATCATTACAGCGATCGAATCGATTCTCGGATCACACGGCAGTCGGGAAGCGATTCGAGAAAAGTTCTTCCATAGGCTTTACTATCGATGCGTGGATCGAGGATCACGACGATCCCTTGATCGGTGGCAGTGCGAATCAGTCTACCGAAACCTTGACGAAGTCTGATGACTGCTTCGGGAATCTGATGGTCTCGAAATGGATTCCCGCCGGACTTGCGAATCGCGTCCAACCGCGCTTCGAGCAATGGATGGTCGGGAACGCTGAACGGCAGCTTCGTAATAATCACATTGCGCAATGCATCGCCCGGCACATCGACTCCTTGCCAGAAACTATCGGTGCCGAACAACGCTCCGCGCGGTGCGGATTTGAATTGGTCCAGCAATTGGCTGCGCGGCAGTCCGTCGGCTTGGCTGTAGAGTTTCAGTTGCATATCGGCAAACCAGCGCTGCATTTGTGATGCAATATTGCGCAGCAACGAGTGGCTGGTAAACAACACAAAAGCGTGACCGTCGGTGCGCGCCAGGTAGCGTTTGATCATGCCCGGCAATGCGGCTTCGTAGCGATTGCGGTCTGATGCTGGGTCGGGCATATCCGGAGTCAGAATGATTTCCGCTTGCCTTGGATAATCGAAGGGACTGCCCAGCTTGATCGTGGGGTTGCCCGCGGCCCCGATGCGCGACTGAAAAAACTCAAAGCCTCCTTGTCGACCAACGGAAATCGTGGCGCTGGTCAGGATAACGCAGCGCGTCTTCTGAAACAGCATTTCGCGCAGTTTCTCAGAAACATCGACTGGGGCAGCGTGCATTTCCATCCGGATCTCACCCCGTCGCGTGTGCGAACGTTCGAGCCAGAATACTAGTTTCGGATCAGCCTGAACCAGCCATGAGTGAATATCTTGAGCCAGCGCCAACAGCCGCGCGCTGGCCGAGATCAAATCCTGCCGATACGATGCTTCTTGTGCATTATCGGCCAAATGATCTAACTTGGATGCCAGCAACGTCAATGTGTTGCTGAGCGCATTGGGAACGATTTGTTTGTCGCGCACGCGCCGCGCGGCCGATTCTTCGACTCCCATCCAATGATCGAGGTCGAATACCAGTTGATCGAGACTGGTATGAGCGGCCGAAACCAATTCGACCAATCGGTCGAGTTTCAGCGCCACAAACAATCCGCGCTGCGTATCGGGATTGTAGAGTTTGTTTAGCGTATATTGAACTTGGCCGTTGGTGACATTGATCCCCAAATGCGCGCTGGCCACCGATTCCATGGTGTGGCATTCGTCCAGAATTGCACAGTCGTAATCCGGCAGAATGCCAAATCCTGACGCATGTCGCAGAGCAAGATCCGTGAAGAACAGCGCGTGATTGACGACCAAGATCTGCGCGCCTTGGACACGCCGCCGCGCTTTGTAGTAGAAACAGCGATCGTATGTCTTGCATTTGCGACCTAAGCAATTGTTCGTATCGCTACTGAGTTCATCCCACAATCCGCTCGCGGGCCGAAACGGCAAATCACTCAGCGAACCATCCGTTGTCGATTTAACCCAAGTCTGAATCTGGTTGAGTTGATCGGACTCGACGTCGTTCAGCATATGCATCGCTCGTGACTTGGCCAATTCAAGGCGACGCAAGCTGAGGTAGTTGGCTCGACCTTTGACGAGCACTGAGGAAAATTCGCGCGGGATTACTGAATTCAGTAGTGGCAGATCTTTCGTGATGAGTTGCTCTTGCAAGCTGATCGTATGCGTACTGACTACGACTCGCCGGTTCTTCTTGTCGTTGGACTCGTCGTCGTCATCCAGTTCACTGAGCCCGCCCGATGTCTGGTCGTCGCGCTGGTCGGAAGTCGCGTGGAGAATGGCGGGGACCAGATAGGCAAAACTCTTGCCGACACCCGTACCGGCTTCGGCGATCAGATGCTTGCCGTCGCGCAGCGCGACCTCTACTGCGCGGGCCATTTGCAGTTGCTGCTCCCGGTGCTCGTAATTCTTCAGACGTCGAGCGATCCGACCATTGGGACCCAGGATTGAGTCAACGTCGAGCAACAATCAAATTCGCCTTGTAAAAAACTCCATCGGTCTGTGCTCTGTCCAGCTTCGACCAACGTTGATGGACGACAACATCAATGCGCTGACAAGCGCCAGTTGAGTTGGTTTGTCTACAGTCGCTGTACGCACTGACCACTGACGCGACGCACCAGCCGCCGCATTTCCAATACACTCAGCGTACTCAGCACTCTAGATACGGGAAGACCACTGGCTACCACAACGGCGTCAATATCGGTTGCTTCGAGCGGAATTGCTTGCAGCACAATGCTCTCCTGCTCGTTCAGTTGCAATTCCCCGGCGTGTCGAATGGTCTGATCCTCCTTGATTTGAATTCCCTCGACTAAAGGACCAAGTTCTTCCAGCACGTCTTCGGGATCTTGAATCAAATGGGCTCCGTCGCGAATTAACTGATGGCAACCTCGCGCGGCTGGCGACGTTACCAAACCAGGTAAAGCGAAAACCTCGCGGCCCTGTTCGCCCGCATGCCGCGCAGTGATCAGCGCGCCTGAACGCGTTGCCGCTTCGATGACGATCGTCCCCAAGCTCAAGCCACTAATCAAGCGATTTCGCTGAGGAAACATGCCTTTCTTGGGTTTCGCATGGGGTGGCATTTCGCTGATAACCGCTCCCTGATTGGCGATAGACTTGGCCAGCTCCACGTGCTGCGGCGGGAAAATTTCGTGCACGCCGCTGCTCAGTACCGCGATCGTTCGCCCACCCGTTTCGAGAGCAGCGCGGTGCGCCGAGGCATCAATTCCGCGAGCCAGTCCGCTAACGATTGTCAAACCTGCTCGCGCCAGCGCCCGCGATAGTCGTTCCGCTTGGCTGCGTCCATACGCCGAGGCACCGCGAGTACCCACGATCGCCACCGCCAGAGCATCGGTAGGCAGCAAGTTGCCGCGCACATAGAGCACGCTGGGAGGATCGGGTAACTCCTTGAGCAATCTTGGAAAGGATGGGTCGTCGGGACAGATAATGTCGATACCTACTTCGTGACAAAAGTCGATCGTCTGAACCGCTTGCTCTAAGAATTCAGTGGTTCGCAATCGCCTGGCCAGCGCGATGCCAACTCCTTCGACTGCGACCAGTTCGTCTGGGCTGGCCGCAAACACAGCCTCTGGTGATTCGAAATGGCTGAGCAGTGAATGCAACGTCAGCGGCCCCACTCCAGTGGTCATTACCAACCGCAGATATTGAATCAAATCGTGATCGGCCATCGACACCCTTTTTATGGCTTGAAGTCAGGACATGTTCGCGCGACGAGCCATCTCGGTTTTCCGCTGGGTAGTGTAATGCCACCATGGTCGAGCCGGATTTCCGTTGACAAAGTCTATGGCAGACATGAACGTATCGAGCAAACAAGGATCGTGCCGCTGGCCGGTAACTTGCGCGATCTTTTCGTACAACTCAAAGGCGTCGCAATCGCGCAAGTCGGCGGGCGTAGCGATACCAATCGATCGCAAGTCTTCGGCAACCGACCGACCAACATTGGGGAGATCTTCCAAATTTTTGGAGCTGCGATCAACTCGCTTGCGAGCCATAGTCCCAGCCGAGAGTTAATTCGTGTACACTGTGAACTCAATTTATGGATCATTCCATCCCATTTGCATTGCCCTATCACTGTACCAAAAAGTCTTGCCGATCTGGGAACTACGGAGGAGGAACGATGGACGAATTCTCGCAACTTGAATTCGGCCCGCGATTTGGCAAGTTGTGCGGATGTGGCCACCCGCCCTGAAAGTCGTTTAACCCGCAGCCGTAGGCGAGGATTGCGGCAATTTCCCCTCTGATTTACATCAGATTAGCCGCAATCCTCGCCTACGGCTGCGGGTTAAACGACTTTCAGGGCGGGTGTCTCATCTGCGGCAGTGCTCAATCGAGAAAGTATAAGGAAAACGAACATGTTGTTGTTTGATGCGCATCTGGATATCGCTTTGAACGCTGTTGACTGGAATCGCGATATGCGCTGTGGAGTCAATGATATCCGAGCGCAGGAACGTGCGTTGGGAATGACGGAGAAAGGGCGTTGCACCAATACGCTGACGCTGCCTGAGCTGCGCCGCGCTGAGGTCGGTGTTTGTCTAGCTACGTTACTGGCTCGACAAGAAAAGGAAATCAATCATTCGCTCGGATGGACGAGTCCTGAGACCTGTTACGCCATGGCTCACGCGCATTTGGCCTATTATCGCGCAATGGAACGCGCTGGTTGGATGAAGATGCTGCGTACTAAGAGCGACTTGGAGGCGCATGTGGCGGCCTACCGATCCGCGCCCGATAACGCACCGCTGGGGTTCATCCTGACGATGGAAGGTGCCGATCCGGTACTCAAGCCGGAGACGATCGAAGAGTTTTACACGCACGGTTTGCGCGCCATCGGCCTAACGCACTACGGAGCGAATCGTTACGGAGGCGGGACGCGTTGTGAGGTTGGTCTGGCCTTGGACGCAGTTCCGTTGATCAAACGCATCGGTGAGCTGGGGATGACCATCGATATGACGCATCTTTCCGATGTCGCGTTTTGGCAAGTGCTCGATTTGTTCCCGGGCAGAATCCATGCCAGCCACCAGAATTCGCGGCGATTATCGAACTGGCAACGTCAATTCAGCGACGAGCAATATCGAGCGGTCATTCAGCGCGATGGCGTGGTGGGAATGGCGTTTGACACGATTATGCTGCAAGATGGCTACGTTCGTGGAGTTTCCGAAAACGAAGTTAAAATCGAGCGAGCTGTGGAGAATATCGATATCGTGTGCCAATTGGCCGGCAATGCACGCCACGTGGGCATTGGTACCGATTTGGATGGCGGATATGGTAACGAACAAACACCCGCCGATTTGGATGTGTACAGCGACTTGTTGTGCTTGCCAGAGTTACTGGCCAAGCGAGGCTATCCTCAGTCGGATATCGAAGGCATCATGCACGGCAATTGGCTGAGGTTTTTTGGTGATGTGTTGAGTTGACTATGATCAGCATGATGCGCAAAAGCGAACAGGCAAGGCTTGAATTTGCACGCCTAACGCAAGGCTCCGACGTAAGCCTAAATAGCATTTTTCGCAGAGCCTGCGAATTATCGGCGAGCACTTTGGGAGTTGCTCGGTCAGGCTTGTGGATGTTCGTGGAGAAAGGCGCCGCCCTGCGCTGCATCAGCTTGTTCGAAACGGCTAGTGGTCAGTGGAGCGAGGGTGCGCTACTGCGGTCGGCGGATTTTCCCGAATACATCGGAGCCTTGCGGGCTCGCAAAATTGTTCCAGTCGAAACGGCTTTGGGTGACCCAAAAACAAGCGAACTGGCCGAGAGCTATATCAAGCCGCTGGGCATTAGCTCGCTGCTGGACGCACCGATTTTGGTCGGAGACGAAGTGGTCGGAGTGCTCTGCAATGAACATATCGGGCCGGTCCGTGAATGGACGACCGAGGAACGCGACTTTGTGGCCTCCATCGCTGACCTGCTGGCGCTGAAGATGAAATCAGCGGAAGTGCACCAATTGCGCGAAGCACTGCGAGAGAGTGAGCTGCGCATGCTGGCGCTCGACCGAGCCGACGCACTGGGTAACATGGCAGTGGGAATCGCGCATGATTTTCGCAGCATTTTGACGTCGATTACCAATTGCGCTCATGCATTGACGCGTTTGGAACGGGAGTCCGCCGCCGCCCAAGATCTGTTGTGCTCGATTATCGAAGCAAGTCGACGAGGGGCTGATTTAATCAAAGAATTGATCGATTATGGCAGAAATGAACCAGCCAAGCCGATCGTTTTTTGTCCAGGAGACGCAGTACAGAGCTTTTTGCCAGTTTTGCGAGCTGGCGTCGGAGGCAAGCACCGAATCGATCTCAAACGAGGTCCAGATCGTGGCATGATTTTGATCGATCGCAACCAATTTAATCGAGTCTTAATCAATCTCGTCATGAATGCGCGGGATGCAATGCCGAACGGTGGTACGATCGAGATTCGAATTCAGCAGTATTGCCCCGATCAATTGGAAAGCCAACGCTACATGACGGTCTCGGTCGTCGATACGGGCATCGGCATGACTGCGGAGACTCTGGCACGTGTCTTCGACCCTTCGTTTTCGACCAAAGAAGGTGGATCTGGGCTAGGTATGCCCATTGTCCAGCGCATCGTGAATCGAGCTGGTGGCCTGGTTGCCGTCGAAAGCACGCTCGGCTCTGGCACCGAGGTTCGAGTCCAATTGCCACGCATTGCCGGCGACGAGTCGAAGTGAGAGCAGTAGACGAATAACAGGCATTGTTCTCCCTGCAGATTCGATTTCAATGTGCTGCGCGCTCGCAACTGCTGCTGGACATTCGGACTGAGCTTGAAATCAATTTACTTTTGTCAGCATATAGTGACAATACTACTGCTAAAGCGAGCGGCAGATGGGAATTTACCAAGGCCTCAGCGAATACAAGCCCGATGCGCAAGCGAGTGCGTCAATCCTGGCATGCACTCGCTTGCGCTTCGGGCTTGTATTGGTAAGAAACTATCTGCCGCTCGCCTAACGACAGTTTTTATTTCACTTAATGAAATGTTCATTGGCTCGGGACCAAGCTGGTTGACAGATTTTGTATGCGTCAAATTAGCATTCGCGTTTTTGCGTTGAGCTTTATCAGCATAATCGCCCTCGATACCATGCCTGGTGCTTGGAGTTGGTTTCAGCAACCCAAGTCGATGCTCAGCGAAGTATTGAAACGAATCGGTCTGGCCCAAGGTGAATGGGTGCTATTCGCACCTAATCCTGACGTAGATAACGGTTGGCTGTCAGCGGAAATTATCAATACCAATCAGCAATCGCATCAGTGGCTCTCTCCGATTTGGGACCAGCACAGTGTCTGGAACAAGTTCTATCGATTTCGGCACATGAACTTTTATAACCGTCTGGCCAATTCCAGGAATTTGTCGGCTTGGGACGAATTCGCTGATTTTTTGGTCCGCCAGTATCGTCAACAGAATCCTCAGGAAATCGTGCGCCAGGTCTCGCTGTTCCGCAACAGCATGAAAATGCTGCCGCTGCCTGGCGATATTACGATGCCGACTCCCGACGATATCACGTGGATGACCAGTAACGAGTTTCTTACACGACGTACTTACCAGCCATGATTGAACTGGCTCGTCTGACGATCCGATGCGTCGATAGGTTCCTGTTTAGCGCATGCGAACCAAGCGTATGCGCTTTATTTCGTATTAGTTACTCGATATTGATGATCGTCAATGTTGCCGTATGGATGCTCGACGGACCATTGTGGTTTTCTGGCGAGGGCGTGTTGGGCTCTGAACTAGCGGCGCGGTTGGAGGACCCTCCTGGTTGGTCGCTGTTGTTTTATCTGCCGGATACACCGCTGATGATTCACGTCAGTCTGGCGCTGATGATGGTGCAAAGTTGCTGCTTACTTTTCGGCTGTTGGTCTCGCTTTCAAATAGCCTGTTTGTTCGTCTGGTTGACGTCTTTTCATCATCGCAATCCGCTGATATGCGATGGCGAGGATACCGTGTTTCGGCTGTTCGCGTTTATCATGATTTTTATGCCCTTGGACGCTCGCTGGTCTATCAGGGCACGACGAACAAAGAATGTCCATCTCGGCCAATCGCATTGCTGGGCACTGCGATTGATCCAAGCGGAAATGGCTGTCCTGTATGCTTCTTCGGCCTGGAGCAAATTTCAGGGCTCAATGTGGCATGACGGCACTGCACTGTTCGGCGTCTCGCAAATGACGGATTACTATGGGCGAGGCTGGATCCCATCGTTCGTGTTTCAAACTCCCAACTTGGCAATGGCACTCAGTTGGTCGGTCATAATTCTCGAAGCGGCCCTGCCACTAACACTGTGGTTTTCCGCCACACGCCGCATTGCGATTTTCGCAGGAATCGGTTTTCATTTGGCACTCGAATATTCGATGAACCTGTTCCTGTTCGAATGGTTGATGATTGTGGGTTTGTTGTCTTTCTCGCAACCGAGCGACTGGACTTGGTGGCAAACGATGATTGGAAGGGGGCGTTGGGTCCGAACGGCGAACGGAACGGGCGGAAAGACTGGTTCCCAGTAGGCTTTCTGCTCGCGATTGTTAGAATGAAACTTCTTCTTTGTTAGTGCAGCACATCGAGGCACTTGCACGCAACAATCACTCTCATGGACACAACAGATGGCGAAAGAGAAAGATAAGACCCAGGAAATCGTTCGCGAGTTGACGGTCGCCTATTTTATGGAGCTGGAGACCGTTATGAACTACATCGCCAACAGCGTACATCTGGACGGCGTGCGTGCTGAGGAAATCAAGAAAAGCTTGGCGGCCGATGTCGCCGTCGAGATTGGTCATGCTCAACAGCTTGCCAATCGCATCAAAACGATCGGTGGTACGATGCCCGGCAGCATGTCATTCAAGCCGTCGCAAAAGAGCCTCCAGCCGCCCAATGATTCGACCGATTTGGTCACAGTTATCAAGGGTGTCATCGACGCAGAAAACAACGCGTGCGCACAATACAACAAGATCATCAAACTGTGCGATGGCATGGACTATGTAACCCAGGATATGTGCATTACCTTACTGGCAGATGAAGAACTTCATCGCCGTGAGTTCAAAGGCTTCTTGATGGAATACGAAACGAAGTAACGCGTTCCAGCCGAATCCCACCGGCTTGCCCGGTGGATCGTTAGGTATGAAGCTAACCTGGCACCGCTCACCAACTGCTGCGCGCTTTCAAGCCGCGCACCAAAAGCCGTAAAATTGACATTAAGGAATAGCCGAGAAATAAGTGTCAGGTAACTTTTGCGAGAAACTCGCCCTTCGGGTGCTGCGCACAAAAGGTACCTGACACGTACCTGACACTTATTTCTCGAGCGATGCTAAGCGGGCTTGCTATTCATTTGGGTCTTGATCCACGATTCCAGTTCGTCCCAATCCACCGGCGGTAATTTGGATAGATCGGGACGCAAGCGTGTCGCGTCGTGGATGTAAACGTGTTGAATCTCGTTTTGCAACTTGTCGGTATTCCAGTGCACCAACACGCGAATGCATTTGCCCAGCGAACCTGGAACTTCGATCTCGTAACCGCACAGCAGCGGCACTTCGAGCCAACCCAGTTGACGCGCTGCCAGCGCAGGAAACTCGGCGCCGAGGTCTTTGGTGACGGTAAAAATGGCACTGGCCACCAAGGCTGGATCGATTTCGTTGCGACGTATTACTAATGCCAGAAGCTGACGGGTTGCTTTGAGAATAGCTTCGCGCGAGTTCTCCTCAACGGTGGTAGCGCCACGAACGCCTCGGCATACCAGGGGCATGGCAGTGATTGCACTTTCTGGGACAATGAGAATTGAAAAGGCCGCTTGGAAAAAAACTAGCCGTATCTTAAAAATGGTTGAATCGATCGCCGCTAGTCTGGATAGCGCTCGACCGCGTTTGCCTGGACGCTCCTGCGTGTCCGACAATCGACAGTACTATACCAAGCAGCCCAGATGTTGTTCAGACCCTTTTTGTTTTTGATCAGTCTATGACCGAATCGTCAACGTTTACCGACTCCGATTACGCGTTTGATCCCCGAGAATTCGCGGTGTTGGTGGTAGATAACGATCGAGCGCACGCGCGCGCTATGACCGAGAGCCTCGAACGAGTCGGCTATCGCTGCACCGTGGCCACTGGCGGACCAGAAGGGATCGCGGCCATCGAGCAAAACACGTTCAATGTGATTATCAGTGATTTAGTCATGAACGACGTCGACGGGATGCAGGTTCTGCAAAAGGCCCGCCAAGCGTTGCCTGACTGCGAAGTCGTCTTGGTTACTGGTCACGCGACGGTGCCCAAAGCTGTCGAAGCCATGCAGGAAGGCGCGTTTAATTTCCTGGAGAAACCCATCACTCCAGGCCGTTTGCGCGCCGTGACTGCGAAGGCCGTTGAGGCAGTCCAGCTCAAGCAAACTAATGCTGAATTACGCCAACGCCTGGACGAAAAATTCGGTTTTGAGGGGATCATATTTTCCAGCGATCGCATGCGCGACGTGATCGATCGAATAAAACGCATCGCGCCAACTGACGCTACCGTATTGATCACCGGCGAAAGTGGGACGGGCAAGGAAATGATCGCTCAGGCCATCCATCAAAACAGCCCGCGCAAGGCCAAACGCATAAAAGCGCTCAACGCCCGCGCTGTTTCCGAGAACTTGGTGGAGAGTGAATTGTTTGGACACGTCAAAGGGGCTTTTACCGACGCGGCCAGCGATCGCATGGGCGCGTTCGAATATGCCAACGGCGGCACTTTGTTCCTGGACGAAGTTGGCGACATGCCCATGAGTACCCAGATCAAGTTGCTCAGAGTGCTCGAAGAGAGCAAGATCACGCGAGTCGGTGACAACAAAGCGATTAAAGTCAACGTGCGGCTGATCAGCGCCACCAATCGGCCACTGGAGCAGTTGGTCGAACAAGGACAGTTCCGTAACGATCTGTTCTATCGGCTGAAGGTCGTAACGATCCACTTGCCGCCGCTGCGCGAACGTCGCGATGATATCGTGCCGCTAATGGATCATTTCAAGAAGTTCTTTTCTCGGCGACATTCCAAACCTCAAGCGAGTTTCGCACCCAGCGTCACTCGCCGATTTTTCGCGTACGATTGGCCCGGAAATATTCGCCAGTTGCGAAATTTTGTGGAGACCTTGGTCGTCTTGGATACCGACGGCATCTTGGACGTCGACGATCTGCCGCCAGAGTTATCCGAAGAAGGAGATTCGTCGCGCATATCAGCTCCGCGCCACGAGCAACCCACTTTGACGACCGAGCAAACGGCGGCACGCCAAGACGGACCACCCGCGCTAATCGGCCAGCCGATGGATTTGATCGAACGCTGGGCGATCGAAGAAACTCTGAAGATGACTGCCGGAAATCGCGAAGAAGCCGCGCGCATCCTGGAAATTGGCGCACGTACATTGTATCGCAAACTAGATAAGTATCGTGCCGAAGACCTGGGCGAGAAACCCAAAGAGGAAATGGAACCGTAATGCCAACCATCCGGCAATTACCGCCTAGCTTGGTCAACAAAATCGCTGCCGGTGAGGTTATCGAACGGCCCGCCAGCGTGGTCAAAGAACTGCTGGAGAACAGCATCGATGCCGGCGCCACTCGCGTCGAACTCGCCATCGAGAGCGGCGGATTGGACCTGATTCGCATCAGCGATAACGGTTGCGGGATCGCCGAGAATGAACTGCCGCTGGCGATCGCCAGTCACGCGACCAGTAAACTTGAGTCGGCCGACGATTTATTCGATGTACATACTCTAGGCTTTCGTGGCGAAGCTCTGGCTTCGATTGCCGAAGTTAGCCATTTGCTGCTGCGCAGCCGCACTGCGGATCAAGAGGGTGGCGCCGAACTGGTCGTGCGCGGTGGCGAAGCCGAGTCAGTTCGTCCTGCTGGAGCTCCCGTAGGAACCGTGATCGAAGTTCGTAATCTTTTCTTTAACACTCCAGTGCGCCGGAAGTTCTTGCGGTCTGCTTCCACGGAAACCAGCCACGTTACAGAAGCATTTACTCGCATCGCCCTAGCTTATTCTCATGTGCACATGGTTTTGGTTTCCGGTCAACGGACGCTGTTTGATTTACGTCCAACCGAACATTGGCACGAACGGATTCGAACGTTTTTTGGCGACGAGATCGCCGATGCCTTGATTCCGGTCGAAAACATGCAGGACCAGATCAAATTAAGCGGCTATGCGACCGATCCGAGCGTCAGTCGCAGTAACAATCGCCTGCAGTACTTATTCCTGAACGGGCGCCACATCCGCGATCGGTCCTTGCAGCATGCGCTCGGTGAAGCTTATCGAGGTCTGATGATGGTGGGACGATTTCCGGTATGTTTTCTGCGATTGGAAATGCCGGCGCAATTGGTCGATGTCAACGTACATCCCACCAAGTTAGAAGTTCGCTTCCAAGAGGGTGGTCGGATCTATAGCCAATTGTTGCAAACGCTTCGACATCGATTCCTATCCACAGACTTGACTTCCCGAGTGCGCATGCCGCAATCACCTGGCGCAACCGACGCGGGAGACGCTGATCAACTGCAACCAATCAGTCGCGCAGATCAGCGCTGGCAGCATCATGCCGCTCATGTAACTCAGCCGACGTCGTCGGCGCAGTTGGCGGTTCGAACTGAGCCTGCTGAGCTGCAGCGTTCACTCAACCTCACCGGAGCTGCACCGCCGTTTCGGCCTTTTCCTGAATTCGGCCGCGCCATGGGAGCCCTGAATTCGGCGGTGACGTTGCCGCAGCCGCCGCGCCAGCAGCCGATTGGGCCTTTGCCGGTGGATGAACCGAGCCAGATTCCCGGACGATTAATTCACAACGAGCAATCTGCCGGCAGTGATTGGAACGATGGGAGTGAATTGCTTCAAACAGCCGACGCTTCCGAACAAGCACAATCGCGGACTACCAACGAGATTGCTAGATTCGACACAGCACATGCGCGGGGGCCAATTGCCAGCCACATGGGCATGCAAATTCACAATCGTTATTTGGTAACGCAAGATGAGTGCGGCATGATCGTGGTCGATCAACACGCATTGCACGAACGCATTTTGTACGAACAACTGCGCAGCAAGATATCGTCCGGAAAAGTAGAGAGCCAACAGTTGCTGGTCCCTGAACCGGTAGACTTGCCACCCAGTGAAATGGCGGCGGCGATTGAGAGTCGCGAATTGCTGGCACAAATTGGAATAGGCGTCGAACCCTTTGGTGGTGACACGATTTTGATGACATCCTATCCCGCGATGCTTGCCAATATGCGTCCCGCGGAATTGCTTAGGCAGGTGATCGAGCCTTTGATGTCGGGCGGCAAAGAACCAAGTGCCCGCGACTTGCTAGATGATTTGTTGCATATGATCGCTTGCAAAGCAGCAATCAAAGCTGGCGACAAACTGGCACCCGAGGAGATTACGGCGCTGCTCGAACAGCGCTACCACTATCAGGATACTCACCACTGCCCGCATGGACGTCCGACCGCTTTGTTCTTTAGCCGCGAACAATTGGACAAGATGTTCAAACGCACTTGACTCGCCTCGAATAAAGTCCGCTTTTTCGTTTGCGGGTTACCAGGATTCGCGACACATGCGGTTTCGATCACCGCGAGTGATGAACTTGGATTGCGTAGCTGCTGGTTAGTTTTTCGGCACGCACCCACACTACGATAGGGAGACGGCTCCTTGACGATGCGTACCAATGCGCGAATTTATCTCGCACATCTGGCCGTTGCAGGCGAAGTGCGTCACGATTTTTTTTCGGCTGGCCATCATGCGTGATTGCAAGTTTTGAGTGGCTCTGTCTTAGCGAACTACCTTCCTTTGGCCACCAGCGACGAGTCTTTGTTGACGATGCGAGCCACTTCTGGTGCCGAGGTCATGCTATTTGACCTCGCGTAACCAAAACTCCTGATCACAACCCTTTGCTTATTTCCGTTCTTTTCGATTTGCCGACCTTGCTAGTTCCGTCTACTTTGGTAATCACTACGAGATTCTTACACTTTGGAAAGTTGTATATCTTGCGTGTGCGGTCATTCACGAGGGCATGACCGACGCCTACATTCAGAGTGTCGGAGACGCGATCAACAAAGTGGCACGTCACTAACAGTGATCAACGTGAGCAAGGGCAATCGGATGGGATTCTCGCTCAACTGGAGCCGCGCACATTGAGTCAGAAATCTTCAACGCCCAGCGCCCGCTGAAATTATTGCTATCCCTTGGCCTGAATTTTCGCCCATGTATCTCTCAGGGAAACCGTGCGGTTAAAGATCGGCACTCCTGGTCGCGAGTCGACAGAGTCGACACAGAAGTAACCCAGTCGCTCGAATTGGAACCGATCGTTGGGCTGTGCATTTCTCATCGCCGGCTCCAATCGAGCGCGCACCGTTTTCAAACTGTCCGGATTTATGTTATCGAGAAACGTTTGGCCGGCAGGGACTCCCTCGGGATCTTCGCTCAGGAACAACCGATCGTAGATTCTGACTTCACCTTCGAAGGATTCCGATGCGCTGACCCAATGAATCGTCCCTTTTACCTTGCGCTGGTCCGCCTCTGGTGTGCCGCTTCGAGTTGTGGGGTCATAGGAACACCTCAGTTCGACGATCTGTCCAGTGTTCGGATCCTTGACAATATCGTCGCATTTAATGATATAGCCGTATCGCAAGCGAACTTCGCCACCTGGCTGGAGCCGGAAGAATTTCTTCGGTGCATTCTCTTGAAAATCATCCTGCTCGATAAATAGCTCGCGAGTAAACGGCAGGTTGCGCACTCCAGCCGCAGGATCTTCTGGATTGTTAATCGCTTCCATCCACTCGATTTTGTTTTCAGGATAATTGGTCAAAACAACTTTCAAAGGATGGAGCACCGCGTTGACGCGTGGCGCGGTCGCGTTCAGGTGCTCGCGTATGCAGTTCTCTAGCACCGTGACGTCGATCGTGCTGTTAAATTTCGCAACGCCGATTCGATCACAAAACGCGCGAATGCTCTCCGGCGTATAGCCGCGCCTGCGAAAGCCGCTGATCGTGGGCATGCGAGGATCGTTCCAACCCGCAACGTGTTTTTCCTGAACAAGCTGTAGCAATTTGCGTTTGCTCATCACTGTGTAGGTCAGGCACAACCGCGCGAACTCGATCTGGCGCGGATGGTAAATGTCGAGGGTTTGGCAGAACCAATCGTAAAGCGGCCGGTGATTTTCGAATTCCAACGTGCAGATGGAGTGCGTAATGC
>SYJV01000169.1 GCA_005798335.1 Planctomycetaceae bacterium
ATGCCCATGTAATGAGCGGTTGCCTCTTCAATTTTCGACCCGCTGGCGGTCTTGAACTGAGCACCGCGCAGAATATTTCCGCCTCCCACCACGACTGCGATTTGGCAGCCGTGTTCGTGGGCCTGTTTAATTTGTCCCGCGATAGCGGCCACTTCATCCATGCTGATCCCACGCTCTCCGGCGTGGGACAAACTTTCTCCGGACAGTTTGAGGATTACGCGCCGATACTTGGGAGTATTCTTCGGCGAATCGGTCGAACCCATTTAGGCTTGCCCCAAGACATAGTACACAAATTTCTTAATTTGCATGCCACTGCTCTTAGCATACTGCGACACTGTCTGTTTGTCGTCCTTCACGAACGGCTGCTCCAGCAGTACGCGTTCGGCAAAGAACTGACGCAAGCGACCTTCCACCATCTTGTCGACAATGCTCTCAGGCTTGCCTTCCTGCAGTGCGACAGTACGCAAAATATCGCGTTCCTTGGCCACCGTAACTGGATCGACCTCTTCTTTGGTCAGGGCCAGCGGTCGCATCGCTACAATGTGCATGGCAACATCTTTGGCCGCTTCATCCGTTCCGCCTTCGATTTGCAATAACACTCCTGCTACGGTGCCGCTGTTGTGGCTATAGCCACCGCAGGTACCCGACAACTTGGCCAGCCGGCCCACGTCGAACTTCTCGCGGATGCGATTAAACAACTCTGACTTTTGTTCGCCAATCGTCATGCCTGGCTTGCTCGGCGACGGTTGCTGGAGCAACTCATCAGCACTGAGCGACTCGGCCGAATTTTTCGCTAATGCTTCCGCCATGTCGCTCGCCAATTGAATGAACTCTTCGTTTTGAGTCACTGGGGCGCTTTCACATTTCAGTTCGACAATCGCACCAGTTTGCCTTGCGAGACCACAATAGATCCCGAAGCGACCAAAAGAAGTCTCGCGATCAGCACGTTTGTTATCCAGCTTTTCGCCTCGCTTGCGCAAGATCTCGATGGCCTTTTCCTCGTCGCCACCTGCTTCGGTGAGCGCTTGTTTGCAGTCCATCAGTGGCAAGCCAGTTCGCTCACGAAATGCCTTTACCTTGGCGGCACTAATTTCCGACATTGGTCCCAACTCCTCCAGCACTCAAAAGAAAACACGATTCATCAAGCGTCTTTAAATCAAGACAGCACTAAACTGGGGCGGTTCGACTATTCAGTCTTGAAACCGCCCTTAAAATAGTTTTGGTGCGGCAGTTTTCACTCAACTACCTCAGATTACCCAACTACTTCAGCGACCAACTTTTCCGCCGATGGAACGGAGATTTGAGCAGCCGGAGAATGCGCGGCCGCCGCCTTCTGCAACTCAGGATTCTCGGCTTTGCCAGCCAACACCGAGTCCGCCAATGTT
The DNA here is from genome assembly GCA_005798335.1 of Planctomycetaceae bacterium. Taxonomy (GTDB): domain Bacteria; phylum Planctomycetota; class Planctomycetia; order Pirellulales; family Pirellulaceae; genus Aureliella. The sequence goes on from SYJV01000169.1 coordinate 1,386, forward strand.
GACAAGATCAACTCAATTGAGCGAATTCCGTCGTCATTGCCAGGAATCGGCAAATCTACCGATTCCGGATCGCAATCGGTATCAATGAGCGCGACCGTGGTAATTCCCAAGCGCCGGGCTTCGCGAATAGCGTTCTTTTCCTTGTTGGGATCGACAATAACCAAGCACTCGGGCATGCGATTCATCGTCCTTAGACCATTCAAGTTGCGATAAATCTTGCGATACTCGCGATTGAGTGCCGATTGCATCTTTTTCGAATAGGTATTAATCAAATCCGTATTGATAATTTGCTCTAGTTCATCCAATCGCCCAAGCCGACTGCGAATCGTGCGGAAATTAGTCAGCGCACCTCCTAACCATCGCTCGCTGACAAACGGCATACCGCAGCGCAGCGCTTGCTCCTGCACAGATTCAGAAGCCTGTCGCTTGGTGCCCACAAAGAGAACCAAACTACCGCCCTGTGCAACTTGGTTAAGATACTTTTTGGCCCGCAATAACCCGCGCAGGGTCTCGCGGATGTCCATGATGTGAATTAGATTCTTGCGACCGTAAATATACGGTGCCATTTTGGGATTCCACCGGCTTACGCGGTGTCCAAAATGAACTCCTGCCTCAATCAATTTTTGTACAAACTCTGACTCCACGCTTGTTCCTTTCTGTTTCCCCTTACCATGACTACAGACAACGGTACGTACTGTTGCCGCCTGTGGTCACAGACCAGCTTTGCTAGCCTTCGGTAATATCCGGAGAACTGTTAAAACGATAATCTATTCTTTAGCCGCCGACGTATGGCGCTGGAAACCCCAAAGAATAGCAGTCTTCGGTCAGATTCGTCAACACGCGATGCACTACCCAAGCGAAAATACTCAGCAAGCGAATTTGTACAGGATGCGAGTCATCGATTCCCATACGGGCGGCGAGCCGACGCGAGTGGTTGTTGCCGGGGGTCCCGATCTGGGCTCGGGAAGCATGCTGGCTAGGAAACAGCGATTTGAAACCCAGTATGATCGATGGCGCACCGCGATTGCCTGCGAACCGCGAGGCAACGATGTCGTTGTAGGAGCTCTATTGACTCCACCGGAAAATGAAGGCAGTTTGTGCGGCGTTATTTTCTTTAATAATGTAGGTTATTTGGGCATGTGTGGTCACGGGACCGTCGGTGTCGCGGTATCCCTGGCGTATTTATCTGCACTAGGTGAGCGTTGCTGGATGCATGGCAGCGACCATTTACCATCGCATTTTGTATTAGATACTCCTGTCGGTTCCGTTCCTGTTGATACGCATCCCGACGGCAGCGCAACAATCCAAAATGTCCCGAGTTATCGCTTCCGACGATCCGTGGAGGTGCAGTTGAATAATAGCCAATCCGTGCACGGAGACGTTGCGTGGGGGGGCAATTGGTTCTTTCTTTGCGAAGACCATGGCCTTGCGATTGATGTCGCCAACATCTCTCAGCTTCATGATTTTTCCAAACGGGTGCGGCATGCGTTGCTCGCTCATTCAATTACTGGTGAGCAAGGCGCCCAAATCGACCATATTGAATTGTTTGGAGCGCCGTCGGATCCAAGAAAATTTGACAGTCGAAATTTTGTGCTTTGCCCTGGCGAAGCCTATGATCGATCGCCGTGCGGGACGGGAACGAGCGCCAAATTGGCCTGTCTCGCCGCTGACGGAAAACTCGCTCCCGGTTCCATATGGCGCCAAGAAAGTGTCGTTGGAAGCAAGTTCGAAGCCAGTTATGCACTTGCTGCCGATGGCAAGATCCTGCCCCGTATCACTGGCACAGCCTATTTGACTGCCGATTCGCAGTTACTGATTGATTCGAACGATCCTTTTGCCCACGGGATTCGGGAATAATTTGCCCGAATCTAGTTGGACAGCGCCATTTTGTGTGCAAGGCATGGCTTTTCGCCCTAGCCATTTCGTCGTTTAACCCGCAGCCGCTAGGCGAGGATTGGGTTGAGCTTGGCTTTGCAATAAGTTCGAAAACTC
>SYJV01000170.1 GCA_005798335.1 Planctomycetaceae bacterium
ACTATCCCGAGTCAGATGGCAAACCCATGGGTGAAACGGACGAACATCGCGATGAAATGGTGCGGCACATCGAACTGCTGCGAGATCACTTTCGGGGGCAGAACGTATACGTGTCAGGCAATTTATTGATCTACTATGAACAGGGAAATCCCAAGAAGTTCGTCGTACCGGACGCATTTGTCGTGAAAGGCATCTCGCCTCAGAAACGCCGCATCTTCAAGACTTGGGTCGAGAAACGAGTTCCGGATGTAGTTTTCGAAACGACTTCCCGAAAAACGCGCAAGAAAGACACTGTCGACAAACCGCAGCTCTATGCCTCCTTAGGGATTCAAGAGTATTTTCTATTCGATCCTGATCGAGAGTATCTCGAGCCAGTACTGCAAGGACATCGGCTGGTCGACGGCAAGTACATGTCTATCGAAGGAGATGCATCAGGAGGACTGTTGAGCGAACAGTTGCAGATGCAATTGGTTGCTCAGGACGACCAACTTCAATTCTATCTTTTGGACAACGGTGAACGACTCTTATCGCCAAGTGAACGAGCTGAATTTGAAGCCGTGCGAGCTCAACAACAGGCAGCCCGCGCTGAATCGGAGGCCATCCGAGCGCGGCAAGAGTCGGAACGGGCTGAGCGCGAAGCAGCCGGGCGCGAGGCCGCAGAATCCGAGTTGGCTCGTCTGCGCGCTGAACTGGCTCGTCGACATCCGAATAATGCTGAAGCCGACCCTACCGAGGAGTAATGTTGATGAACCCGGTGATCCAATTCACTCAAGCACACTATCCCGAGTCAGATGGCAAACCCATGGGTGAAACGGACGAACATCGCGATGAAATGGTGCGGCACATCGAACTGCTGCGAGATCACTTTCGGGGGCAGAACGTATACGTGTCAGGCAATTTATTGATTTACTATGAACAGGGAAATCCCAAGAAGTTCGTCGTACCGGACGCCTTTGTCGTGAAAGGCATCTCGCCTCAGAAACGCCGCATCTTCAAGACCTGGGTCGAGAAACGAGTTCCGGATGTAGTCTTCGAAACGACTTCCCGAAAAACGCGCAAGAAAGATACTGTCGACAGACCACAGCTCTACGCCACCTTAGGAATTCAAGAATATTTTCTATTCGATCCTGATCGAGAGTATCTCGAGCCAGTACTGCAAGGACATCGGCTGGTCGATGGCAAGTACATGTCTATCGAAGGAGATGCATCAGGAAGGCTGGTATGCGAACAGTTGCAGATGCAATTGGTTGCTCAGGACGACCAACTTCAATTCTATCTTTTGGACAACGGTGAACGACTCTTAACGCCAAGTGAACGGGCAGAATCGGAAGCCCAGCGTGCGAGGCAAGAGTCGGAACGCGCCGATGCTGCAGAAGTCGAGTTGGCCCGCCTGCGTGCCGAGCTGGCGCGTCGATTACCGACGTGACGATGCGCTTCAGCGCCGAGGAACAAAGAGTTGCATGATTACAAGTGAGGCTTCGACGAGATTGGCATAGGGACTCATGAATTTAATCGCCAGAATGCTGGTGTTGTTGGTCGTGATGGGGCTGGCCGGGACCTTTGGCTATCGTCCAGCCATGAAATACTGGAAGGATCGCAATCGGCCTAACTGGGAGACTGAAAAAGTCGTGCGCGGTGATGCGGCTGCCGTCGTTATTTCAACTGGCACGGTGCGACCGGTATTGTCGGTTTCCATTGGTTCGTTTGTTTCCGGTCCGATTGTAGAACTCAAGGTCGATCATAATGATCAAGTAAAGAAAGGCGATGTGCTGGCCAAAATTGACCCGCGCCTGTTTGAGGCCAATGTCGCTCGGGACGAAGCGATTCTGGCAACTCGCGAGGCCGAAGTCGATCGCGTCAAAGCACAATTGCAACAAGCCAAGAACAATAAACTGCGAGGAGAGAACCTGCGCGCCAAGAACAAAGACTTTCTTTCCGATCGGGAAATGGATGCGCTGCGTTTCGAATGCGATGCGCTGGTGGCAACAGTGAAGCTAGCCGAAGCTGCCGTTCTCCAAGCACGAGCTAGTTTGGAGAACTCGCGCGCCAATCTTGAATACACCGTAATTACATCTCCCGTCGATGGCATCGTTTTGTCGCGAAAAATCGAACCGGGACAAACGCTGGCTGCCCAGTTTCAAACACCAGAATTGTTCGTCGTGGCGCCTGATTTGCGACAAGAAGTGTATGTGTTTGCGTCGGTAGACGAAACGGACATCGGTAGACTTCAGCAGGCGCAGCGCGAATCGCGGCCGGTTACCTTTACCGTCGATGCACATCCTGAGGAGATGTTTGCTGGTAAAATACGACAGATTCGTATGAGTTCGGTCGATGTACAAACTGTTGTAACTTACCCCGTTATAGTCTCTGCCCCAAATCCCGACCTGAAGCTGATTCCAGGAATGACCGCCAGCATTTCATTCGAAACCGACTATCAACGCGACGTGCTCAAAATACCAACAGCCGCGTTGCGGTTTTACCCTGAAGATACAACTTATGTACGCGAGGAAGACCGCCAGTTGCTAGACGTTTCCCGTTGGCAAAGTTCGGCCAATTCGGACCAGACCACCGCGCAGTCGGCCAAGGAGAAAACGGAAGCCGAGGTTAAGAAGAACCACCGGCACGTGTGGGTCATCGATAGCGGTCTGCTGCGAGCCGTCGAAGTCGTTACCGGAATATCCGAGAGCAAGTACGTTGTGCTGACGAAAGGAGAGCTTCGCGAAGGAGATCAACTGGTCACCGGAATTCGTAAGAGGAAATAAGGTGAAATAGTTATCGCGTAATACACTCTGCTATTTATTGCTGATGGAGTTAGAATATGCGAATGAGCGCAGCAAGACAAAACCCCCCAATCTTTATCGCTGAGTACCTCGCAAGGGAATTGACCTCGACGATAAAGCATGAATTTGTGGACGGAGCGGTCTATGCTATGGCGGGTGCCACTGCAAACCACAATCGAATCGCCACCAATGCGACGGGGGCTCTGTATAGTCAGCTTCGCGGCAAACGCTGCCAGGTGTTCAACTCGGACATGAAGGTGCGCGTGCGACAGAGCTACGGCACATGCTTCTATTATCCGGACCTGTCCGTAGTTTGCCGCCCAAATGCAGGCGACGAAACTTTTCAAGATAATCCCGTTGTCATTGTTGAAGTGATCTCCGATTCGACGCGGCGAGTGGATGAATTCGAGAAGCGCGAAGCCTATCTGTCGATCAATTCACTCTGCGTATACGTCTTGCTTGAACCCAATACAAAATCGGCTCTCGTCTATCGCCGCGCGGACGAAGGATTTGCTCAAGAGAGTTACGCTGGATCCGACGCCGTCATTCCGTTGCCCGAAATAGAGTGTAGTTTGAGTTTGGTGGATGCTTATGCCCAAGTCGAGTTCCTGCAACCTGAACCAACTGAATAGCACCTCTCCCTCCCGGTGCGCCCTATTCTGCGGTTCGTGCAAGAGAAAATAATGTCGCTTTGGGATACAACCAAAATTGCCGTCCGAGCACTCATGAAGAACAAGCTGCGAGCTGGCTTGACGGTTCTTGGAGTGGTTATCGGCATCGCTGCGGTTACCACCATGGTCTCGATCGGCCAGAGTGCCAGTGCGCTAGTTCAAGGGCAATTCGCGGCCCTGGGAACTAACGTTATTGTGGTGCTACCTGGCAGCCAACAACGTGGTGGCGTGCGACAGGCAGGCATTCTCACGTTAACCGCAGCAGACGCAGAGGCAATCGGTTCGGAATCCCGCGCGATACTGGCTGTGTCGCCCATCGTCGGTGCGCAAGGCCAAGTCGTTTTTGGGAACGCGAACTGGAGCCCGCGCGACATGCAGGGAGTTGGCGCGGACTACCTGACTGTTCGCAACTGGAAATTGCAAGCTGGCGGTTTCTTTGCTCGCGAAGAAATCAACGCAGGCGCTCAAGTATGCGTTATTGGGAACACGATAGTCGCCAAGCTGTTTCAGACCGCCAATCCACTCAACCAAGTCATTCGTGTCAAAAACATTCCGTTCCGCGTGATTGGCGTCCTTGAAAAAAAGGGCGTGAACATGGTCGGCGACGATCAAGATAATATCGTCTTGATGCCGTTCACCACGGTTCGCAAGCGTTTGCAGGGCTCCAACTTCAACAATGTCAACGCGATCATGGTGTCCGCCATCTCGCCCAAAGTCATGGACACAGCCTCGCGCGAGATCGAACAGATCCTCTACGAGCGACATGGCATTGCCCCGGGTGAAAAACCGGACTTCAGCGTCCAAGACACTACAGAGATCGCGGCCACGTTGGGAGTCATCACCGGCACGCTGACCATGATGTTGGCCACGATTGCCGGTATTTCGCTGCTGGTCGGTGGTGTCGGTATCATGAACATCATGTTGGTTTCGGTAACTGAACGGACTCGCGAAATCGGTATCCGTATGGCCATCGGTGCTCGTGGAAAGGACATACTTCGACAGTTTCTGGTCGAGGCGATTATCTTATCGTCGATCGGGGGTTTCATTGGAGTCGTGCTGGGGATGGCGGCATCAGCCGGGGCGACTCTGCTGATCAACTCGTTCAGCTCCGGGACCGATTGGCCCATCATTGTTTCGTTACCCGCCGCCGCAGTGGCTATGCTGTTTGCCGCAGCAGTAGGCATCTTTTTTGGCTACTACCCAGCGCGTCGAGCCAGCCAGCTCGATCCGATCGAAGCGCTCCGCTATGAATAGGACCGACTCCTGCGATGGCGCTGATTGAACTGCGCGATGTGCGCCGAGTTTACGATTTGGGCGAAGTCGAAGTCCATGCCTTGCGATCAGTGACGCTCAACATCGAGCGCGGCGAATACGTCGCTTTGATCGGTCCCAGTGGTTCCGGAAAATCGACTTTGATGAACACACTCGGCTGCCTCGACCGACCGACGCATGGAAGTTATTTGCTCGATGGTGAAGAAATCGTGACAATGTCGCGCGATCAACGAGCCGGGATTCGCAACCGCCAGCTTGGCTTTGTCTTCCAGAACTTCAATTTACTGAATCGAACCAGCGCCGTAGAGAATGTGGAGTTACCATTACTTTACAGCCAAGGAATCTCCAGTCGCCAGCGTCGTCAACGCGCGACCGAACAGTTACAGAAGGTTGGCTTAGGTGACCGCCTCTACCACCATTCCAGTCAACTTTCCGGTGGCCAACAGCAACGGGTAGCGATCGCTCGCGCGCTAGTAAATTGCCCAGCAATTCTGATGGCTGACGAGCCCACTGGAAATCTGGATTCCAAGACCAGTCGCGAAGTCATCGGAATTTTCCGCGAACTAAATGAAACGGAAGGCTTGACAGTTATTATTGTGACTCACGATCCAGCAGTTGCGCGCAATGCCAAGCGCACCATCGTCCTGCGCGATGGAGAGGTCGTTGCTGATACCCACGATTTTCAAAGGGCCCTGGAAATTCTCAACAGCGAACCGGTGGACTAGCGCAATCAGATATTAAAACCACCTTCTGCAAGCAGCCAAACTGAAGCAACTGCTGCAATCCAACCTCAAGTCAGTTCGTAGCCATTTGATGAACGAGGACTTCCAGCGCTTCTGGGAATACAGTCACGCCAGTTGGGCCGGCAAGTTTCTCGATCAATGGTGCGTTCGGGCAATGCGCAGCAAACTTGAACCGATGAAGAAAATGGCGTGTACCCTGCGCAACAAACGAGACCTCATCCTCAACTGGTTTCGAGCCGATGGGCGTATCTCAGCCGGTATTGTCGATGGCTTTAACAACAAATTAAAACTGATCACCAGAAAATCGTACAGCTTCCGCACTCAAGAAGCCTACGAAATCGCTGTATATCACAACCTCGGCGCTCTTCCAGTGCGAAAATTCACCCTCGAATTCCTCTGAAGAGGCATAATTTTGAAGAACGTAATCGACTGGCCTACACCGTCGTCAGTGAACACCAATCGGACAAACTTGAAGACCTTCGCATGGCAAATGGTTTTTTAGCGAAATTCGACAACCGCGTGTACTACGTACAACATACCGCGGCGCATCCAATTGCGGATAGACTTGCCCGTGAGTGGCTTGATCGGTTAATTGAGGTCAAATTACCTGTAAAATAATGGCATTCCATCCGTTGCGTCCAACTGGCGGTGGCGCGCCGGTCTTAAGAAAACGAGAAACTCGTGGCTTGTAGTCCCGGTGAGTCCGAGGAAAAGTGATCATGAATTTCATACGCGTCTCCCATGAATTGTCGGTAGTATGCTCTGAAGGATCTCGTAGTTAGCTAGCAAGCTCGCCACAACGACTGGCCGAAACGTGTTCGTCATCCTACGGACTGGAATTTCACTTTCAGTTGCTCTCCACCTCCTCTTGCGAGAACGCAGTTACTTTCAGTTAATAGACTCAAATCAAGCCTATGAAGGGACTTTCACCCTCCC
>SYJV01000018.1 GCA_005798335.1 Planctomycetaceae bacterium
AAAACAACTACCCGGACCGCAGATTGGTCCACAGCTAGACGCGACATTTCGGACTCCTTTCCGTTAATTTGCGGAAAGAAGTCTCGCTAAAAGCGAAATTCAATACTAGACCAATTCCCAGCAGTTAAGCGGGACATTGATAAAAAGAGGCCAGTTTCCATGAGGAAGCTGGCCTTTTTCGTTGATCAAACGGAGATTGAAATTGAGAATTGCCAAAGCACATGGTGCGTATCGCATCTTAATTGTAGGCAGATTCGAGGATCTGCTTCAACAATGCCAAGTCTTGTCGGTTGGCACGTCGGATCATCGTCGCCATGAATGGAGCTACGAACGCAGAGAACCCTGTTGGTTCACCTCGGTTGCGCAAAGTCATGCGCGTTGTTTGATCGCCGGTACTTTCCCAGCAATAGCTGGTCTCCATGGGAAATGGCCCTTCAGATGTTCGCATCACCAATCGCGTATGCGGTAGCAGCTCAACGATTTCGTAGGTATATGCCAATCTGCGACCGAGAAAATGCGCTACAAAAGCAATTTGAGAACCAACCGATGCCGGGCGCGGCGTTTTCCACTCTACCGACTTGATGTTAACGTACCAGTTGGGGACATTATCGGGATTCGCAGAATAGTCGGCGACTTTGGTGCGCGGACAGGCAATCACAATTTCGGTGGTCACATCGACTTTGGCCATCAACAATTTCCCTCGCGCTAACGCTTTGGGGTTCGAAAAACCCAATCAGTTTAGGATTTCTACCGCGTTCTTGACGTTTGCTAATCGGAACGAACTCTCGCGGCGGTCATGGTCGTGGAATCTTGTTCAGAGTGTAATAGGCGTTGGGATGAAGCAAGGTCTGGCCGTTAGCGCTGCGAACGCCTAGGGCTAGTAATTCGTGCACAAAGAGCTCTCGCAAGCCATCGACGCGCAGTGACACGCGCAACCGATCTGCGGATACGGTGGCGGACTGCACACGCAGGTTGCGTTTGAGTATTTCATCACTGCCGTATGCCGCTTGATAGAGATATGTGTGGCTGTTGATGGCGTACGCTGAAACATTCGCAGCCGATATCTGGTCGACCGGCTGGGTAAACACAAGTTCGAATCCGGTAGGCTGGGCGCGCATTTCCAAGATTTCGAAAGGCGTTTTGCCCGTCCACACCAATCTTTGCAGGCCGTAGGAGGCTGGCCCGAGACTGCTCCATCCGCGATTGGTTAATCCCACAAACACACTCCCGTCGGTTCCCTGTGCCAATCGCAACACCGCAGAAGCGAATCCGCGCCTGAACGGAAAACAAGCGCCCTGATATTGGCCATCAATCTTCTCCAGAAAAACTCGATTGATGCCTGCCAACGTAAATTCGCCAATAAAAAGCTGGCCACTGAACGGTCCAAATTTCCCGCCGCTCTGATCGAGCATAATGTCGGTGGCCGATTGGCCGGCTTTCTTGTAGGGAAGCCAAACCGCGGGTGGAACCATTTGGGGAAATTGCTTCAATGCATCGGGAAATGGAATCCCATCCGGAACCGCCTGAACATCGCGGATCGTCGACCCCTCTTGGTTCATGGATGCAAGCGACTCGGGGTGATGATAAAACGCACCTTCTCGCAGGTGATGGAGCGAGTTGGTGGCCACCCAATTTCCTTGTTGATCGGTGTAGAACATGTCGCCCGTTGCATTGGCGCCCAGACCGCTGGGGGATCGCATTCCAGCGCACATTGGTTTCATTTCGTCCGCGTTTATTTTCAATCCCCAACCGCGCCATAGGCCTTGCTTGAATCCCAAAGTCGGCTCTACGACCGCACGTTGAAGATGTTCGCCCTTTAATCCCAGGCCAATATTGAGCGTTATCCACAGGTTGCCGCGATTGTCTAACTTGGGACCATAAGCGTATTCGTGATAGTGTCCGGTCACTCCCCAACCTTTGGCAATAGTCAAATACTCATCCGCACGTTGGTCGCCATCTGTGTCGACCAGTTTGGTCAGCTCGCTGCGCTGCGCCGTGTAGAATCCTCCCGCGTGCCACAGCAGCCCAAGCGGTTCGTGCAATCCACTTGCGAAACGATGGTAACTCACATTGTGTGGTGGGTCTGAATAAACGCCATCCAATATCCACACTTCACCTTTGCGAATGGCAACCGCCACACGGCGCTCGTCCAGTACCGTCAATCCACTTACCTCGAGCGCCAGACCGTCGGGCGCGGGTTTCCAATTCGTCGAGCGCGAGTCGGTGGCTGCCTTAGGAGTTACGATCGAGAGCATACGATAAAAATCTTGCTCGTCCGCCCCCAGCGCGCTGGGAAAAATTGTCACCAGCAGGTTTAAGCAGAGGCTAAGGACCGGCGCAACAAGAATTGCCTGAAAATTTAGTCTAGCGTTGGGAGTCGGATTCACTTGTTAATTCCAACTGTAACGTACTTCTAATTCAATCTCAGTCGAATCGAATCGCACTGGGATGATCCATGATTCGAGATCGATCGACTTGCTGAGAATCGGCGGTGTGTGCTGAACGCCTTTGACCTCTACTGTCATTCCGAAATCGTTAGTTTGATTCTTCCCGCGCTGGATCAATTTCTTGCCAACGATCGCTCGAAACCACAGTTCGCGTACCGGCTGATCGTTGGAACCGCGCGAGATTCGCAAACGCCGCGCGAGTCCGCCATCGCCGCTAGGTTCGATTCGATCCTTGAATACAAAGTGATGTAATCGATATTCAAACGATGGAACACCAGATGAATCCAGGCGAAAACCCAGAAACTGCATTACCGAAGATTGTGGCCAAGTATCAGGAGGTTCTAACGACGAAACAAACTCAGGGCCGCTGGCGAATTTAACGTGCGCGTCGCCAGACGGATTTGCCGGTGGGCTAAACCGGTCAAACCATGTTCCGTGGGCGTCGATGAACTTTCCCCGCCACGCGTCTGACAATCGCACGTGTTCACTATCGAAAGCAAAGTGGACTCGGCTGGGAAAGCCCACGGCAATCGCGTGGGTTCCCGCGTTGGGCATAAAGGTTCTCAAAACAGTCGGCTGCTCGTGCGGTACCACTTCGAAACTACGCGAACGAGCTTGCTCGATCTTTTCCGGAAGCGGGTGTTGATCGGCGTCGTTGAGATACATCCAGATAGCAGCAATTTGCTGATCGACGTTGCCGGAGAGAACGTCACGGTTCTCACTTCCCGCAGCAAAAAAAGTCGGCATGCGTGTTCTCGGCTTCACCGAGACCGGGTTGCGCAGGAATTCATCGAACCAAGCCGACTGAATTCGCCCGCCGACCTTGGCCAAATCGATACCCGCCACACCGGGCAGTGCATGGCCGCGAACCGGGTGACATTGTACGCATCCCATGTCCAATAGAGTTCTTCCTGCAATGGCCAGCTCATCGCTGGCTTGTAACATGGTGCCAGCTCCCTGCGCTGTGCTTGCACGGTCCGCCATCGCAAATGCTGCCGCCAGCGAATTGGCAAGCGATTCCTCGTATTTGGGCATACGGATTTGCAAGTAAGGACGAACGTCGCCGGTACCTTGAAGAACTTTCTTGATCCAGCCCGTTTGCAGCTTGTTACCCACTTTTGACAACGGCGGCGGCAAACGTCCTTCGTCACCCAAGTCGACTTGCCCAGCAGTTTCAAAGAACCGCTCGCGGCCGCGCCCCAATCCACCCAGTCGTTCGCGTTGGTGACATGCCAGACAATTCTGCTGTAGTAATTGCAGATTGAGCGCACGCGCCGAATCGGTTGTCAGCTTTGCCGCCGAACTGGCCAGCCTGGTTACCGCAACACCAATCGCCGATCTCTGTGGTTCATTCAGTGAGTAGCGAGGCAAAGAACTTGACTCGCGATTAAGGCAACTAACTGGCTCGCTCAGTCTTACATGGGCCAGTGGTTTGGCTGGCCGAG
>SYJV01000171.1 GCA_005798335.1 Planctomycetaceae bacterium
ACTACCTACGTAACTGGCGCGGACAAGCTATTTTCGGCTGAAATGTGCATGCCGGGTGATAACGTCAAGGTCGAAGTTGAGCTGCAAAAGCCAATCGCTATGGACGACGGAGTTCGTTTTGCTATTCGCGAAGGTGGCAAGACGGTCGGTTCGGGCGTAGTAACAAAGATTATCGAATAGGTCGGTCGTCGTATGGCTTTTCGGGGCTTGCTTCATTATTGTGAAGCGAGCCTTAGCACAGGGGTGTAGCTCAATTGGTAGAGTTCTGGTCTCCAAAACCAGCGGTTGAGAGTTCGAGTCCCTCCGCCCCTGCTTGGAGTTTATAGGAGCCGTAGGTTCATCCGTTGGCAGGCGAATAACTCGACTAGTTGCTGAGCATCGCTTGGAGTGAATTCAGCGAGTTGTCAAACGCAGGCCAAGTTAAAATGAGCGGATGATGCGTGGTTCAATATTGAGCGGGCCGCATGAGCACTAAAGAAAGCGTGGTTTCAACTAGTCCGATGATTCAAGGAATATTTGATTCCAGTATCTACAAGCGCAATCAGGGCAGATTGGTACGACAGATTACCTGTGGTGCCATTTGGTTGACGGTTGTGTTTGCAGTTTGGCGATTCCACGACCTGATACTGTTGGGTTGGATGGAGGGTTCGGCTATCAGCTACCTGATCGCCGTTGGCCTGGCTGGAGTAGGCTTGTGGATTGGTTTTCGATTGGTGAACTGGCCCAAGTTCGCCGACTTTTTAATATCGGTAGAAGCAGAGTTAAACAAAGTTTCCTGGCCATCGTGGCGGGAATTGTTTCGTGCGTCGATGGTGGTGATCTTCACGATTTTTTTCTTGGCGATCATCCTGTTTCTGTTTGATACGATTTGGTATACGATTTTTACGACTCTTGGAATTCGTTAGGTTCATGGTGTCGGTTGTCGGCGTGACAATCGAGAATTAGTTCAATCTTCCTAGCCAGGAGATTGGTGGGTCGATTCCCCAGTGGCTTCGATCGCACGATCGTTGGTACTGGCATGGGGGTGTTTGGTGCGTAAGTCTAAAGAACCAGTTGCTATTGAGCCCAGCGAGCCAGCCCCGATGGACTGGTACATCGTCAAAGTAGCTTTCAATCGCGAAGATAGTATTCGTGACGCGCTTGTACGTCGAATCAAGCAAGCTGGTTTGGACTCGCTGTTCGGTGAAATGCTGATTCCGACCGAAGATGTCGTAACCTTCACTCGCAATGGCACTCGCCGCGTCGTCAAGCGCAAGCTGTATCCCGGCTATCTCATGGTCTATATGTCGATCAATGACGACTCTTGGTTTCTGGTCCGCGAAACTCCTGGGGTTGGAGATTTTACGGGCTCCGGCGGCAAGCCCACGCCGATGGATCCTCACGATGTCGAGCGAATTATTAAGACCGCTCGTCCGCCTGAAGAAGGCGAGCAAGCGCTGAAAACCGCAATTCCGTTTCGCGTTGGTGATCGTGTGCGAGTCAAGGAAGGCTACTTCCAAAACCTGGAGGGTGACGTCGAAAAAGTTGACGAAGCGAATGGCCGAGTGACCGTAATGATTAGTATTTTCGGGCGCAGCACTCCAGTTGAGTTGGACCATTGGCAAGTCGAGGCGGTTTAGGTTAGCCGGCCTCCTTATATTTAAGAATTATCACATTGACTATTTGAGATCAATATTTTGTAGCGGAGAAGCGTAACGTTATGGCAAAGCAGGTAACCGGACAAGCCAAATTTCAGGTGCCGGGTGGGCAAGCGACGCCCGCTCCACCTGTTGGCACGTCCCTGGGTCGATATGGTATTAATCTGGGGCAGTTTGTATCCCAGTTCAATGAGCGCACGAGGGAATATAACGGCACGCCCATTCCCGTGATCGTGACGGTTTATTCCGACCGCAGCTTTGAATTCATCACTAAGAGTCCACCCGCGGCTTCGATGTTGAAGCAAGCGGCTGGAATTGCCAGCGGGTCTGGTGTTCCCAATAAGACCAAAGTTGGCAAGGTAACTCGCGCACAAGTCGAGGATATCTGCCGCAAGAAAATGGCGGACCTCAATGCTCGAGATCTGGAGCATGCACGCCGCATGATCGAAGGGACCGCGCGCAGCATGGGTATCGAGGTAGAGGCTTAATTAATTATGGTAAAACCTTCCAAGACAATGAAGACAATGCTTGCCAAGGCCCCCGGCCGGACTGAGTTACCTCTGGCTGAGGCGGTGGCGATTTTGAAACAATTTCCGACACGCAAGTTCGATCAGAGCGTCGAGATCCATGTCCGGCTGGGGATCGATCCAGCTCAAGCGGATCAGTTAGTGCGTGGTTCGGTCGTGCTGCCGCATGGAATTGGTCGCACGCAACGAGTGATTGTGTTTGCCAAGGGAGACTTGGTGACGGTTGCTCAAGAAGCAGGGGCGGATGCAGTAGGGCAAGAAGACCTGGCAAAGAAGATTAAGGAAGGCTGGACAGATTTTGACGTCTGCATTGCGGCACCGGACATGATGGGTTTGGTCGGTCCGCTGGGTAAGGTGCTGGGCCCGCGTGGGCTGATGCCATCGCCGCGAGCAGGCACGGTGACCGCCGATGTTGCTCGGGTTGTGCGCGAGTACAAGGCTGGTAAAGTTGAATTCCGTAACGACAAGGGCTCGAATGTCCATGCGGTGGTAGGCAAGTTAAGCTTCGATGCCAAGAAATTAATTGAGAACGTAGAAGCATTTATGAACTATGTGCAGAGCCTGAAGCCACATGCGGTGAAAGGTACCTATGTGCGTGGTGTAGCTTTGTGCGGAACGATGTCACCTAGTGTTCGCGTGACTATTTGAGAAAATTCGTTTGCAGTCGAGTTGTTAGACGCGGCCATTTGAAAGCGCTAGTGAAAAAGAATGAGCAAGTACGTTAAGAATTTAATCTCAAAAGACCTTAGCAAGCGATTGACGGATGTTAAGGATGCTGTATTGGTCAATGTAATTGGCATGGAATCGGGTCCGAGCTATCTGATTCGCAAGCACTTGCGGGAAAAGAACATTCAGATGCTGGTGGTCAAGCGGACGATGGCCTGTCGCGCTACTGAGGGAACTAGCCTTTGTCCGATGTTTGATACCCAGGTTGGATCGATGGCGATAGTTTGGGGTTGCGAGGACTTCGTCAGTTTGACGAAGGAAATCGTGAAGATGGACAAAGCAGGGACCTACGCCAAATTTGAAATCAAAGGCGGTGTGATGGATGGAGATCCACTCACTGCGGATAAAGTGAAGGCGATCAGTAAATGGCCGAATCGATTGGAACAAATTTCGTTGTTGATCGGTCAGATCTTGTCGCCGGGTGCGAAGCTCTCCTCACAGATGATCGGGCCGGGTGGCAAATTGGCCAGCCAGATTGAGAAAATTGCCGAAAAGGAAGAGGCCGCTGAAAAGCAAGAGGAGGGGCAATCGTCTTAGAAATTTACGAGGGACGGGCGCTGTCCGTCGTGTTAGGGTAGCAGTGCACGGCGGCGCCGATGTCGACTGCATTGTTTAAGAAATAGTTTTTACTTTCCAAAGAAGGGTTGAATTTAACCATGTCCGAAACTGCATTTGCTGACAATATTAAGCAGCTTGGGGATACGATCGTCGGTCTGACTCTCAAGCAAGCCAAGGAACTGAGTGACTACATCAAGGAAGTTCACGGCATTGAGCCCGCAGCGGGTGGTGGCGTGATGATGGCTGCGCCGGCCGAGTCTGGTCCGGCTCCGGTTGCCGAGAAGACAGAGTTCAACGTCGTCTTGACTGGCTTCGGTGAGAACAAGCTGAACGTTGTCAAAGTTGTAAAGAATTTGACCGGCGCATCGCTGATGGATGCCAAGAAGATGGTCGAAAGCTGCCCAACGACGATTAAGGAAGGCGCCTCGAAAGAGGATGCAGAAAAGATCAAGAAGGAACTCACGGAAGCTGGAGCGGCTGTTGAGCTAAAGTAGCGCGACCCCCGGCACGAGCGGGTAGATATTGTTTGGGATTTTGCTACGCGAGGTCGGAAATGGGCCTTTTCCCGTTCCGGCCTAGTGGGATATATTACTTACTTGGATGACGGTCAGTTTGATATCTCACTGCACCTTTTTTCTATTTCCGGCGCGGTTCGTGTCAGGATTATCTAACAAACTGCGCGCAATTGCTGCCGCACAGTCGTTTTGGCTGTTTGCGCGCTTTGTACGATTGCGCTTTTGCTGTGCTGGTTTGGTTGGAATTGCGGCTTATTCGCCAAAGTCGCGATCGATCTATCGTTTTTGTGCTCCAATCGCTTTGTGTGTTTCTTAGTTCTGCTAGGAGAATAATTCGCCAATGGCCACTTCTGCCCAGCGACGTCTCAATCCGACTCAGGTTCGACGGTTTGGTTCTGGACTAGATGCTCTAGCGATCCCAGAGTTGACTCATCTGCAGACGAACAGCTACGAAGCGTTTCTGCAAGAAGATATCGCTCCAGAGAAGCGAAAGAACCAGGGGCTGGAAAGTGTTTTTAGTGAGATATTCCCTATTGAGAGCTACGACAAGACGGTCAAGCTGGAGTTCATTCGGTATGAACTAGGCAAGCCACGCTACACGCCAGAAGAATGTCGTCAGTTGCGATTGACCTATGGCAAACCTCTGAAAGTTTGGTTGAGACTGAACCGCGAGCAACCCATTGAGGAAGAGGTCTATTTGGGTGACATTCCGATTATGCTCGGCGGTGGCGAGTTCATTATCAATGGTGCCGAACGCGTAGTGGTCAGCCAGTTGCATCGCAGTCCGGGCGTGGATTTCGTCGAGGACTTTGACGGTACCAGCGACCGTAAGTTACCCAGTTGTCGAGTCATCCCTGAGCGTGGCAGTTGGATCGAAGTCAATGTCACCAAGAAAGAGAGTCTGAGTGTTCGAATTGACCAGAGTGGTAAATTTTCTGTAATGACGCTCCTGCGCGCTATGTCGCCTGAGTTCAGTACGGATTCAGATTTGTTGCGCGCGTTTTACGATACGAAGGAAGAGCGCGTGGTCGATGGGCGCAGCGTCGCGAAACTCGAAGGCAAGGTCGCGGTCGACG
The DNA here is from genome assembly GCA_005798335.1 of Planctomycetaceae bacterium. Lineage (GTDB taxonomy): Bacteria > Planctomycetota > Planctomycetia > Pirellulales > Pirellulaceae > Aureliella. Next base: position 5,040 of record SYJV01000171.1, read on the forward strand.
ATGTTGTCTACCCTAGTGATTCCGAACGCGCTGGCGAGATCATTATCGAAGCTGGTCAAAAGATCGACAAGAATATCGGCGAGACGATTTGCACCTCTGGAGTCGACTCAATCGAAGTGATGGAAGCCCCCAAGACGCCGTTGATCGTCAATGCGTTGGCCGAAGATAATACGAGCAGCCATGAAGAAGCATTGTTGAGAATTTATCAGCGATTGCGCCCAGGTAATCCTCCTCAGCTCGAAAAAGCGAGGACTTTGTTCCATGAGAAATTCTTTGATGTCAATCGATATCGACTCGGTCGCGTCGGTCGGTTTCGAATCAATCGCAAGTTAAACTTGGAAGTTTCCGAAGACGAGATGACCTTACGGCCTGAGGATCTGATCGCTTCGATTCGCTACATGATCAACTTGTTCGATCCGGATTCGGGTTGCTATTTCGATGATATCGATCATTTAGGAAATCGCCGTTTGCGGACGATCGACGAACTGGCTAGCGAAGAACTGCGCAAGGGCTTTTTGAAATTGCGCCGTACGGTTCAAGAGCGGATGAGTCTGAAAGAGGCAGATGAAATGTCGCCGCGCAGCTTGGTGAATCCCAAGAGCATCAGCGCAGCGATCGAGTATTTCTTTGGTCGCGGTGAACTCTCGCAGGTCGTCGATCAAACAAATCCGCTGAGCCAGTTGACGCACGAACGACGCTTGTCGGCACTAGGACCAGGTGGATTGAATCGCAAACGTGCAGGCTTTGAAGTGCGCGATGTGCATATTTCTCACTATGGGCG